>CAMNBW010000111.1 GCA_946533525.1 uncultured Lachnospiraceae bacterium | reverse complement strand
CTCACTGCCTGTCGAAGTATGCCTTGCCGTTGTCGGGATTGAAGTAGGTGCGGATATAGCCGTCGGTGCTCAGGACGACGAATTCGTTGGTGTCTTCCACGTAGTAAACGTCGTCGCCGTCCTCCGCCTCTGTCTTATGCAGGGCCTTCGGATTGGTGATGACCCGCGAGGCGGCCGCTTCGTAGGCTTCCTCCGTCGTAAAGCCCATATCTATGCCGTGTTTTGTAAAATGCGATAGAAGGAGCTCGGGAGTCCGGAAGGTGTAGCTGGCTTCAGCGCTCTCACCTTGCGGCTTTGCTTCATCGCCGGAGGCTGCAGAGCCGGCGTCTTCGTCGGAATTTTGCGCTGCCGTCGTGTCCCCGGTGTCCTTCCCGGCGGACTCCGTTTCGACGCTCCCGGCCGCAGGCGTACTCTGCGAATTTATGGCCTCATAGTCCGCAACTCCGGTAAAGCGAAGGAGCAGGAGCAGTACAAACATCGCCGCCACTACCAGTATATAATTTCTTGTACGTTTATCCATCTGACATTCTCCCTTAAGAAATGTAAAGTAAATTATAGTAAATATAATATTGTAAAGTATGGCTTTGTCAAATATGCTCCGCTGGCGGCAGCCGCAGAAATAGTTTATACTTATTATCTAAAAGTCATAAGACCGTCGCAAGACTAACAAAATCATTGAAAAAATTTTAATTAACGCTTATAATGGAAAAAGGCATAAAATCAACATTTTAGGAGATATGAACTATGCTTGCGACACTTATACCATTATTTGATGAAAACATGGCGGTTTCCTCCTATTCGATCTTCGTTCAGAAGGACAATTTCCTTTTAAATCCCAGCTTCATGGGAAGCGGACGCTTCGACGGGGCGACCAGGGTCGAGGGTCTGGAGATCGTGGACAGTATCGGAATGGAGACTCTTTCCGGAGATAAGGACGTATTTGTCGAGATCAACAATGTGTCCATCTTTTCGAATGTGGATGAACAGTGCGGAGAGCCCCACAGCAGTATAGTCTTTCTTATAGACGATACCGTGGCTCCGGTGAAGGACTATGTAGACAGGCTTAAGGAGCTTAAGAGCAAGGGCTATAAGCTGGCTATACAGAAGCTCCCGATAGAAAAATTCGAGCCCTACCGTGAGATCCTCTCCCTTATGGATTATATCCTTTTGAACCATAAGAAGATAAAGATAGAGGTAGCCAAGGTCTATTTCGGGAAGGTTTATCCGAATATCAAGCTCTGCGCGGTGAACGTTGAGACTCAGGAGGAGTTTGACAGGCTTAAGGCCGACGGCGGCTACACCTTATACGAGGGAAGCTTCTTCCGCAAGCCCAGGAAGACGGAGGACACAGAGGTTGCGCCTCTGAAGGTCAACTATATAGAGCTCTTAAACGTAGTAAATGACTCCGATTTCGACTTAAGCGACGCGGCAAAGGTCATCGGAAGAGATACGGCTCTGGTTATCTCGCTTCTTGAAATGGTTAACCGTATGACCGTCAACAAGGGAATAAGCTCTGTGGCTCATGCGGCTTCCATGCTGGGACAGAAGGAACTCAAGAGGTGGATAAATACAGCGGTCACCAAGGAGCTTTGCGCCGACAGACCCAGTGAGATCACAAGGCTTTCGATGCTCCGTGCGAAGTTTGCCGAGAATCTCGCTCAGGTCTTCGAGATGCCGATGCAGGCCAACGAGCTCTTCCTCATGGGACTGTTCTCGGTATTGGATGTCATCCTCGACAAGCCCATAGACGAGGCGCTTAAGATGGTCAAGGTTTCAAAGGACATCGAGGATGCCCTCATAAAGGGAAGCGGAAATTTTGCACCCGTGATGGATTTTGTTGTTCAGTACGAAAATGCTTTCTGGCAGGAGGTTTCCAGAATCATGGTGCTTTCTGAGATAGATATGGATGCGGTCTACAACGCATATATCGCATCCCTCAGGTGGTACAGGGATCTGTTTTCTAATTAAGTAACTTTTTGTGAAACATTAATAAAAATACGCTGCTGCGGTTCTGCCGCAGCAGTTTTTCGTTTGGAAAGGGGAAGAAAATGAGCAAGGCGGATATTTTATTTAAGGCAATGTGTGAGGATATACTCGAAAACGGCACCGATACCAGGGGGGAGAAGGTCAGGCCTAAGTGGGACGACGGCTCCTACGCCTATACGATAAAAAAATTCGGGGTCATAAACCGCTACGACCTCTCCGAGGAGTTTCCGGCGCTGACCTTCAGGAGGGTGGCGCTAAAGAGCTGTGTGGACGAGATCTTGTGGATATGGCAGAAGAAGAGCAACAATATCAAGGACTTAAATAGCCATATCTGGGACGCCTGGGCGGACGCGGACGGCTCCATAGGCAAGGCCTACGGCTATCAGATGTCGGTAAAGCATAAATATAAGGAAGGGGAATTCGACCAGGTGGACAGGGTCATCTATGACCTTAAGAACAATCCTTTTTCGAGGCGTATAATGACAAATCTCTATAATCACCATGATTTAAACGAGATGAACCTCTATCCCTGCGCCTACTCCATGACCTTTAACGTGACCCAGAAAAAGGGCCATGACAGGCTTATCTTAAACGGAGTTTTAAACCAGCGCTCAAGCGATGTGCTGACGGCGAATAACTGGAATGTGGTGCAGTATGCGGTGCTCATGCACATGCTGGCCCGGACCTGCGATATGGAGGTGGGCGAGCTGGTCCACGTCATCGCCGATGCACATATTTACGACAGGCACGTGGATATAATAAAGGAGCTCATCCAAAGGCCCATGTATCCCGCGCCCATATTTAAGATGAACCCGGACAAGAAGGATTTTTATGAATTCACCCCCGAGGATTTCACTCTTGAAAACTACACTACCGGAGAGCAGGTAAAAAACATTCCGGTGGCGGTCTGAGATTGATTTTTAGGGCATATAAATATATAATTAACAAATGTCTGTCTATATTTAGTGATTAAAAGCTGTACTTTTGTGGTTCGACAGACCATTGTTTGAATGATTAAATAAGGAAGGAGGCGTGCCGTGGATACGAATTTTGAAAAAGATTTCAGCAGAAATACCCTGGCGAATCCCGGAGATAACACGTCTCCCGAGGATCTTTATACAGGGCTGGTAAAGAGGGTAAAGAAATACCATCCCTCCGACGATATTTCCATGATAGAGCGCGCCTACGAGATCGCCAGGAGCGCCCACGAGAACCAGTTCAGAAAGAGCGGCGAACCCTATATAATCCACCCCTTGAGCGTTGGCATAATACTGGCGGACTTAGAGCTCGATAAAGAGACCATAGTGGCCGGTCTTCTCCATGATGTGGTGGAGGATACCGAATGGACCAACGAGGATGTCACGAAGGAATTCGGAAGCGACGTGGCCCATCTGGTGGACGGGGTCACGAAATTAAATAAGCTCCAGTACCACGGGGACAAGATGGAGTTTCAGGCGGATAACCTGAGGAAGATGTTCATGGCTATGGCCAAGGATATAAGGGTTATCCTCATAAAATTGGCCGACAGGCTCCATAACATGAGGACCTTAAAATACCAGCCGGAGGAAAAGCAGAAGGAGATAGCAAGGGAGACCCTGGACATCTATTCTCCAATAGCCCAGAGGCTCGGTATATCCAGGGTGAAGGTGGAGCTCGACGACCTGTCCTTAAAATATTTAAAGCCCGAGGTATATCAGGACCTTAAGGAAACCATTTCCGCCAAGAAAGAGGAGCGGGAGGAATTCATAGAAAACGTGGTGGAGGAGGTCCGCAAGAATATAGAAGAGGCCCATATCGACGCCTCTGTAACCGGCAGGGTAAAGCACTTCTTTTCCATATATAAGAAGATGGTCAACCAGAATAAGACCATCGATCAGATATACGATCTTTTCGCCGTCCGCATTATAGTTGACAATGTAAAGGACTGCTACGCGGCCCTTGGGATAATGCACGAGCTCTATAAGCCCATCCCGGGGCGATTTAAAGACTATATCGCCATGCCGAAGCCCAACAGATACCAGTCGCTGCATTCCACTCTTATAGGCCCGGGGGGACAGCCCTTCGAGATACAGATAAGGACCTATGAGATGCATAAGATAGCCGAATACGGTATCGCGGCCCACTGGAAATATAAGGAGGTTTCGGACGGCAGGCATCCCGACGAGAGCGAGGAGGCGAAGCTCAGCTGGCTCAGGCAGATACTCGAGTGGCAGCGGGATATGTCGGACAACAAGGAGTATATGCAGCTCATAAAGAGCGATCTGGATCTTTTTTCGGATTCGGTATACTGCTTTACGCCCACGGGCGACGTGAAAAACCTTCCTGCGGGCTCGACTCCGGTGGATTTTGCCTATATGATTCATTCCGCCGTGGGAAACAGGATGATAGGGGCCAGGGTAAACGGGAAGCTGGTCAATATCGACTATAAGATACAAAACGGCGACAGGATAGAGATCATCACCAGCCAGAATTCCAACGGACCCAGCAGGGACTGGCTCAATATCGTAAAGTCGCCCCAGGCCAGGACCAAGATCAATCAGTGGTTCAAAAAGGAGCTTAAAGAGGACAATATCCTTAAGGGGAAGGAAGCCTTTAACGAATATATGAGGACCCATTCCATAGATCCCGCCGATATAATGAAGAGCGAGTATATGGAAGTGGCGATGAAGAAGTACGGCCTTAAGGACTGGGACAGCATCTACGCTGCCATCGGCCACGGAGCCCTGAAGGAGGGCCAGGTCGTAAACCGCATGGTGGAGGCCTTCAGTGCTGATCATAAGAAGAACCTTACCAATGAAGAGGTCATCGCCGGGATAGAAAGCGACGCACAGCGCCATATACACCGCCGCAGGGGCTCGAACGGCGGAATAGTCGTAAAGGGGATTACCGATGTCGCGGTCAGGTTTTCAAAATGCTGTTCTCCGCTGCCCGGAGATGAGATAATAGGCTTTGTGACCCGGGGCAGGGGAGTTTCCATACACAGGACCGACTGCATAAATATAATTAATATGTCCGAGAGCGAAAGGCACAGGCTCATAGAGGCCGAGTGGCTGGACAGCGACAAGGATTCCAGCAGGGAGACCTATACCGCGGATATTAATATTTATGCAAACAACAGAAGCGGGCTGCTGGTTGACATAACTAAAATATTTACCGAATTTAATCTGGAAATAGCTTCCATAAATTCGAGAACGAATAAGCAGGGAGTAGCCACCATATCCATGGCTTTCGGGATACATTCCACGGGAGACTTAGATTCGCTCTTTAATAAACTGAAGAACGTGGAGAGCGTCATAGATATAGAACGAACGTAGCTGTTCGTGAGCCAGTGGCTCAGAAGAGTTACGAAGGAAAATGATTTGCAAGCGGAGGGGAAAAAGAAAAATTGATCGATTTAAAAAGGATAGTCCTCGGACCAATAGAGACAAATGTATATATAATCACCAATACGGAAACAAGGGAATCCATACTGGTGGATCCGGCGGAGAGAGGAAGGCTTCTCTATGAAAATATAGAGAATAACGGGAATAAGTGCGTTGCGGTCTTTTTGACCCACGGACATTTCGATCATATAACGGGGCTTAAGAGCTTTAACGAGCTGGCCCACGTTCCGGTGTATGCGGCAAGGGAGGAAAGCGACGTCTTAAAGGATGCGCGCCTCAACTGCTCGGATGAAAGCTTCGGAACAGGCGACCCCATGTCAATAGATGTGGACCACCTCTTAGAGGACGGCGAAGAGATAGATGTGGCGGGAATGCACTGGAAGATGCTGTTGACGCCGGGGCATACAAAGGGGAGCTGCTGCTATTACCTTGAAAGCGAGAAGATACTTTTAAGCGGAGACACGATCTTTGAGGGTTCGGTAGGAAGGACCGACCTTCCCACGGGCTCGATGAGGGAGCTTCTGACTTCGATAAATTCCAAGATCAAGTCCCTGCCCGACGACGTGGAGATCTATCCCGGACACGGCGGCTTTACGACCATAAAGGATGAGAAGCAGTATAATATGTATTTTAGCTGGCACGGAACGAATCTTCCGCCGGACGACCT
>CAMNBW010000110.1 GCA_946533525.1 uncultured Lachnospiraceae bacterium | reverse complement strand
GGACGGATATTCTTAGTCTTATGAAATATATAAAATACACTATATCAACAACTGTTTCCGCAGAGGACATCCTCTCGGCGGAATTGGCGGAGCTCGGAATCGAAGGGGTTGAAATATCGGATTCCAATCTCCCCGAGGACGACGGGGTCCCGGTCTTTATCGACGACCTGCCCGACAACCCGATAAGCGAGGGGGAGGCCTTTCTCTCCTTCTACCTGGATGCCGAACAGGACAACAGCTCTACCGTTGCCGCCGTTGAAAACATGCTCGCGGAGCTTAAGGCAACCATGGACATAGGCGAGGGGAGGCTTACCTCGGACACCACCGAGGATAAGGACTGGCTGAATAACTGGAAGGAGTATTTCCACCAGTTTACCCTGGACTTTGAGGACGGGAGCCGGGCGCTTTTTATTCCCTCCTGGGAAAAGAGCGGCACGGATACCTCTGCCTATGACTACGTAATAAATATCGACCCGGGCACGGCCTTCGGCACCGGGGCCCACGAGACGACGGCGCTTTGCATCAGGTTTCTGCATAAATACGTACAAAAGGGGGACGTTATCACCGATATAGGCACCGGAAGCGGGATCCTGTCCATCCTGTCCCTTAAATTCGGGGCTGCAAGGGCCACCGGGATAGATATTGACCCCAACGCCGAGGCCGCCGTCCGTAAAAATATCGAGGATAACGGCATCTCCCCGGAGTGTTTTGAATATATCAACGGAAACGTGCTGACGGACAGCGCTTTAAGGAATCGGCTCGAGGGCAAAGCTAATATGCTCTGTGCGAACATCCTTCCCGACGTGCTCGTGCCGCTTTTCCCGTATGCTGGGAAAATGCTTAAAAAAGATGGTATCATCATAGTCTCCGGGGTTATAGACACCAAGGCCGGGCTCATAAAACAGGAGCTTGAGAAAAATCATTTTATCCTGATGGAGGAAGCCGCACAGGGAGAGTGGACAGCTTTCGCAGCGCGCAGGGGAGAGTAGATGTACCATTTTTTTACGGACGCCTCCCTGATAGACGGTCACGACATATATATAGAGGGGTCCGACTATAACCATATCAGAAATGTGCTGAGGCTCCGTCCCGGGGAAGTGGTCTCGGTAAGCGACGGGGTCAGCGAGGATGAATACCGCTGCCATATCGAGGACTTTGAGGACAGCAGGGTCCACCTGCGGCTGGATTTTATAAAAAAGGCGGATGCGGAGCTGCCAGTAAGGCTCACCTTATTTCAGGGGCTTCCCAAGGCCGATAAAATGGACTTCATAGTCCAGAAGGCCGTCGAGCTCGGGATAGCGGAGGTGGTGCCGGTGGAGCTTTCAAGGTGCGTTACAAAGCCGGACGAAAAAAAGAAGCTCTCCCGGGTGCAGAGGTGGAATACCATAGCGGAAGCGGCGGCAAAGCAGAGCAAGCGCGCCATTGTTCCAAAGGTTCAGAAAGTGATGAGCCTGGGCGAGGCATTGGAGTACGCAAAAAATATCGATCACAAGCTCATACCCTACGAGCTTAGCGAAGATGGCTCCTCTGCGGGGATGATACTCGAAAATATCAGGCCGGGGGAAAGCGCCTGCATATTTATAGGCCCCGAGGGCGGCTTTGAAGAGGCCGAGGTAGAGGCGGCAAGGAACGCGGGATTCACGGACATCTCCCTCGGAAAGCGGATACTTCGCACCGAGACGGCGGCTTTAGTAGTGCTGTCATGGTTTATATATCTTTTTGAAATAAGAAAATAAGGAAATAAAGAAATAACGATGGAATGTTATCTGGATAACTCGGCTACGACCCGGGTATTGGAAGAGGCTGCGGAGCTTGCAAAGTCCGTGATGCTAAAGGACTACGGAAACCCTTCGAGCCTGCACAATATGGGCTTTAATGCCGAAAAATACATTAAAAAAGCCGACGAGATCTTCGCCGGCATTTTAAAATGCTCGCCGAAAAACATCATTTTCACGTCGGGCGGCACTGAGAGCAACAACACGGCAATTATCGGGACGGCAATTTTCAAAAAGAGCCGGGGGCGTCACCTTATAACAACTCCCTTCGAGCACCCTGCCGTTTCCCGCGTGATGAAGTTTCTTGAAGGACAGGGCTTCGAGGTGGACTATCTCGATGTGGACCCCGAGGGCTTTATCGACCTTGAGCAGCTGGAAGACCTCATAAGGGAGGACACTATCCTTGTCTCTTTAATGCACGTCAACAATGAGATAGGCACGGTGGAGCCCATTAGCGAAGCGGGGGAGATAATCCATAAAAAAAATCCCGACTGTCTTTTCCATGTGGACGACATCCAGGGCTTCGGCAAGCTTCCCCTGAACCCTAAGGCCTGCCACATAGACCTGCTCTCGGCCAGCTCCCATAAGCTCCACGGTCCCAAGGGCGTCGGCTTGCTGTATATGTCCGACAGAACCCATATTTCCCCCATTATCTTCGGCGGGGGACAGATGCAGGGGCTCCGCTCGGGAACGGAAAATGTCCCCGGGATAGCAGGGTTTTCAAAGGCCGCCGAGATGATCTTCGACGGGCTGGATGAAAAGATATTAAATATGCGTACACTTCGGGAGGGCTTTATCGAGGAGCTTAAAAAGATCCCGGACGTCTTTATAAACGGTCCGAAGGACCCTGCAAAGGCCGCCCCACATATCGTATCGGCCTCGGTAAAGGACGTGCGGGCCGAAGTCCTGCTCCACGCCCTCGAGGACAAGGGCATTTACGTTTCCTCCGGTTCGGCCTGTTCCTCGAACCGAAAGACGGTTTCAGAGTCTCTCAAGGCCATCGGAGCGCCCGACTGGGCTCACGAAAGCACGGTCAGATTCAGCTTTTCCTGCTTTACCGTGAAGGAGGAGCTGGACTATACAATATCGGTTTTAAATGAAATTATCCCGCAGCTAAGGAAATTCGTTCGGAGATAAAAATTGAAAGGGGAATATATGTTTCAGGCATATCTTATTAAATACGGGGAGATCGGCGTAAAGGGCAAGAACAGGTACGTTTTCGAGGATGCCCTTGTCACGCAGATACGCAGCAACTTAAGGAGGATACAGGGCGAATTTAAGGTATCCAAGATAAACGGACGGATCTTCGTACATACCCTGTCCGAATATGACTATGACCAGATGATAGACATCCTGACCCATATATTCGGGATAGTGGGAGTATGCCCCGTCCAGGTTATCCAGGACCACACCATCGAGGGGATAAGGAACGCCGCCGTGGACTATGTCCGCAATAACTATGAGGAGAAGGACTTTTCCTTCAAGGTCGATACAAGGCGTCCCAACAAGGCCTACCCCTTAACCTCCATGGAGGTGGACGCGCAGGTGGGAGAAGCGGTTCTGGGCGCCTTCCCTTCCCTTCATGTGGACGTACACAACCCTGAGGTCCTTATACATATCGAGCTCAGAAGGGAAGATATATATATCTATTCCAAGGAGATAAAGGGTCCCGGCGGTATGCCCGTCGGAACCAACGGAAAGGCCCTGCTGCTCCTGTCGGGCGGCATAGATTCCCCTGTGGCCGGATATATGGTAGCCAAGAGGGGCGTACATATCGACGCCGTATATTTCCATGCCCCGCCCTACACCTCGGAGCGGGCAAAGCAGAAGGTCATTGACCTCGCCAAAATCGTATCCCGCTATGCAGGCATAATCTATCTGCATATAATCAATTTCACGGATATTCAGCTTTATATCTACGATAAGTGCCCCCATGACGAACTGACCATCATCATGCGGCGGTACATGATGAAAATAGCCCAGACCATTGCCGAAAGGAATGAGTGCCTCGGGCTTATAACCGGCGAATCCATAGGCCAGGTGGCAAGCCAGACCATGAAGAGCCTCTTTGCCACCGACGACGCCTGCACCATCCCGGTATACAGGCCCCTTATCGGCTTTGACAAGCAGGAGATCATCGACCGCTCCAAACAGATCGGCGCTTACGAGACCTCGATACTTCCCTACGAGGACTGCTGCACCATCTTTGTAGCCAAGCACCCGGTCACCAAGCCGAACCTCAATATAATCAAAAAGTCGGAGCTGAACCTTACCGAAAAAATCGATGCGATGGTTGAAGAGGCCCTGGCTGCGGACGAGATAGTCATAGTCGGAAAGGATTATTGATGAACCGCCGCCTGCTCTTTTTATACGGGTGCCTTATGGGCGCTGTCATGTTCATTGCGGTATACGGGGTCAGGGTCATAAACCCCCTATACGACGCATGGATATTTGCGACCTCGGACCCCGATATTAAGCAGCATTACCTGGGCTGGTGCCATTTCAGGACGACGCCCTGGCATTTCCCCCTGGGGCTTATAGACAGCCTTTCCTACCCCTATCCCCAGTCCTGTCTGTGGACGGATTCCATCCCTCTCTTTGCGATATTTTTCAAGCTGTTCAGGGGAATCCTGCCGAAGATATTCCAGTACCTCGGTATGTTCGGCTTTATTTCGATGGCGCTTATGGGGGGCTTCTCCGCCCTTCTGGTTAAGCGGGTCACCCGGGGGCGCTCCGGTGAAAATCTCCTGCCCTTTCTCGGAGTCTTCCCCTTTATCCTGAGCACCACTATTTTGCAGAGGATGTTTTACCACACCTCCCTGTCGGCACATTTTGTCATCATAGCCGCCCTGCTGATTATGCTGGATCGTCCCTATGAATACAGCGACAAAAGGCTTTACCTGCGCTGGTCCCTCTTAAGCCTTTTTGTCATCTTCATACATCCCTACCTTTGGGCCATGACCACCATAATTGAATTTTTCTCCCTGGTGGAGGAATATCTCGTTACCAAAAGCCCGAAGAGACCCCTGATCTGCTTCGCCCTCACCCTGGCCGCCGCTATTGCCGGTCTCTTTCTCGAGGGGGCCTTTTACGGCAGGGTTCCGATGTCCTACAGCCTTGGAAGCTACGAGGCAAACCTGCTGGCCTTTATTAATCCCATGGGCTTCAGCAAATTCCTGCCTCCTATAGAGCTGGCCTCCGGCTTCCAGTATGAGGGCTTTGCCTACTTCGGACTGGGTATGCTGGCGCTCGGACTGACGGCTGCGCTTATTGCCATCGTGAAGCTCATTGTAAACAGAGGGAAGATCGGAGCATATCTTGAGAGCCATATTACCCAGACGCTTTTAATCATTGCGGCCCTTTGCTTTATGGCCTTTGCGGCCCTCCCCAATATCTCCTTCGGAAAATATACGCTTCTGCACCTTTCCTTCCCGGGCCCCGCAGAGGCTTTGCTCGGCATATTCCGCTCCACGGGGCGGTTCATATGGGTAAGCGTCTATATAATCTTTGCCGGGATCTTCTATATCCTTTCAAAGTACGTCGGCTACCGCGCCCTTATCCCCCTGTTTTTGATCTGCCTTCTGCTGCAGGCCGCCGATCTTTCGGATACCATAAGGGATAAGCACAGCTTCTTTTCGGAAAGCCACGAGGAACATGTAAGCGACTTTGACGATCCGGTTTTTCAGGCTGTGGCCGACAGATATAAGCATTTCATCTTTTCCTATGACAACGTAATAAGGATAATGGATGCGGCTTACTACGCCTATAAGCACGATATGACCCTCAACCGCTTCTATTACGCAAGGGACAATCATGCACAGGTCGAGGCCTCCCTGAACGATTATTTAAAAAAAGCCGCCTCGGGAAATCCCGAAGCGGACTTTATCTACATGTTCGACGAAAACAACCTTGAGGATAACATACACCTGCCTCTGCATTTTTACTATCTGCACGGAAGCATTTTCGGTGTAAAGGAACCCATCAGCGGTCTGGAGGAGCTCAGACCCGAGCTCGCAAAACAGCCACAGCCTTAGATGATGTAAGGCTTAAGGGACTCCATAACCTCGTCGATATTGTCCTCTGCATGGATATTCAGGTCGATGGGCTTGGAAAGGTCGAGACTGAAGATACCCATAATGGACTTTGCATCGATAACATATCTTCCGGAGACAAGATCAAAGTCATAGTCATACCTGGTTATCTCATTTACAAAAGACTTTACCTTATCGATGGAATTAAGAGAAATTTTAACTGTTTTCATTGTATTAA
>CAMNBW010000109.1 GCA_946533525.1 uncultured Lachnospiraceae bacterium | reverse complement strand
TTTACTTTTCCCCCCAACTTTGCTAACATATCCTACATGAGTCGTAAGTTTCGGGCTCCGGCCCTTGTCTGTTTATTCATAGTCATACTTTTTTTTACCCAGCATCTTTTAAGATACCTTCTGATTGATGATACTAAATCCTACACAAGACTCATGATGCACGAGATGTACAATTCACCTCAAAACATCGATGCCCTCTTCGTGGGTTCCTCCCACTGCTACAGGGCTCTGGACCCTGGCGTCACTGACGGACTTATGGGCGTCTATACCTTTAACGCGGGCACATCCAGCCAGTACATAGACGGGGCATATGCTCTGATAAAAGAGGCTCAGGCACATCACGACCTGAAAACGGTATATGTGGAGAGCGAGTTCAATACGGCCTGCGCGGAGCCGTTTAAAGACCGGAGCTCGCTTCTTAGCACCTACATTATCTCGGAATATATGCCCTTTTCCCTGAATAAGTTAAGCTTTCTGCTCAATGCTTCTTCCATGGAGTTCTACCCGAATTCCTTTCTTCCTTTGGGGAAGTATAAAAATATGATCGACAGCCCGGCTAAGATCTCCGCCGTTCTGGAGGGAAAGAATACGGATGATTACAGGAATTTTGCCTACGTATCCAATGAAAACGAAAGCTACATGGGGCGGGGCTATGTCGCTACCACAGGGGTGATAGGCGAAGAGGAAAAAGGGCATAGGGAGTTCTATAACATAAATTTAAGGGCTGTGTCCGAAGACTGGAAAAAAACAGTCAGAAAGATCGGAAAGTTCTGCGCCGATAACGGTATTGAACTGGTATTTTTCTGCTCTCCGATGAACGAGAGGTACCTGGACGGAGTGGGGAATTACGATGAATATGTGTCGATGCTTAAGGATACGGCAGCGCAGGTGGGAGCTTCTTATCACGATTTTAACCTTTGCAGGGATGAGTATTTAGATCTGGACGACGGGGACTTTCTGGATCTGGGACATTTGAACCGGGAGGGAGCCGGGAAATTCAGCCGTGTCTTCGGCAGCTTTTATGGCGGAAATATCGATGAAGACAGGCTTTTCTTCGATTCCTACGAGGAGAAAAAAGCATCTGAGGAGGGCGCTAAATGAACATCTTCAGCGTCCGATTTTTGATCTTTCTCATAATTTCCCTGATCTTGTATTATACAGCAGCGAGAAGAAAACAGTGGGTGCTGATTTTAGCCGCAAACCTCGTGTTTTACGGCTTTTCGGGCTTAGGGAACCTCATATTTATCGCCGCTACAACCGTGAGTACGTGGCTCGGAGCGCGCCTCATGGAGAGCTTCGAGGGGAAAAGTAAGGCGGAAAGAAAGACTGCGGAGAGCAGGGAGGATAAGCAAAGGATAAAGAAGCTGTGGCTCTTTAGGAAAAGGCTTGTTCTCGCGGCGGTTCTGGTGCTCAATTTCGGGATTTTAGGCGTTTTAAAGTATACGGGAGATATTCTGTCACTTCTGGGCCTCGGTGGCCCGGACGGGGGCTTGGGCGCCTCTGGAGGGGCGTCTGCTCTTATACTCCCTCTGGGAATCTCTTTTTATACCTTTCAGTCCACGGGATACCTTATCGATATATATGGGGCAAAGTACGAGGCGGAGAAGAGCCTGCCCAGATATGCGGCCTTTGTCTCCTTCTTTCCCCAGTTGATACAGGGACCCATAAACCGCTTCGACGAGCTGAAAACCACCCTCTTTACGACCCACAGGCTGAGTACGGGCGTGGTCAGGCATGCTCTCTTACGCTTCGCTTTCGGCGCCCTGAAGAAGTTTGCGGTGGCCGACCTGCTCTCGGGAAGCGTTTCAGCGATACTGGATTCGACGGATACTTCGCTCCACGGAATGACTGTGGCTGCGGGAATACTGATGTACGGAATTCAGCAGTATACGGACTTCTCCGGGGGGATCGACATGGTTCTGGCGGTGGCCGAGCTTTTTGGGATAAAGATGCGGGAGAACTTCAGACAACCGTATTTCAGCATATCCATCGGCGATTTCTGGAGGCGCTGGCATATCTCCCTGGGGGCCTGGATGAGGGACTATGTATTTTATCCTTTTGCACTCACTAAACCGATGCAAAGGCTGGGAAAGCACGGAAAAAGCGAGTTTGGCAAGCATTTTTTCAAGGTGCTGCCGGCCTGTATAGCAAATATTTTAGTGTTTTTCCTGGTGGGACTTTGGCACGGAGCCCAGCTCCACTATATCTTGTGGGGGCTCTATAACGGAATCCTCATAGCCCTCTCGGACGTGCTGTCGCCCGTATTTACGCGGTTTATCGGGTTTTTAAAGATAAATTCACAGTCTGTGGGAATGTACATTTTCAGGGTGATTCGCACCTTCGCATTAGTGCATATCGGTTGGTATTTCGATAGAATATATGATTTTGAGATGATGAAGGTTTTCCTCAAAAACACTGTGCTTAACTTCGATCCGGCAGCTTCAATACCGGAGCTCCATGCACTTGTGAGCGGAAAACTCACAAAATGGACTGTTCCGATAATCGTGATTTCATACGCAATTACGGCTCTTGTCAGCGTTTTTAAAGAAAAAGAGATGGACGTATACAAAATGTTGTATAATAGGGGCGTGGTTTTCAGATGGGTCTTATATCTTATGATATTCCATCTCATACAGTTGGCGCTGATATACGGTACGGCGACGGAGAGCTTTATGTATGCGTTCTTCTAAAGCATGACAGAGGAGAGGATAAATGTACACTAAAAATATATTGGACTGGCTGGAGGCGGATGCGAAAAATTTTCCGGACAGGCCGGCCTTTGGAGATACCGAAGGGGATATAAGCTATTCCGAGCTTATGAAAGACGCCCGCCTTATTGGTAGTTTTATTATAAAAAAGGCAGAGCCTAATCGGCCCATAGCCTTTTTTCTGGAGAAGAGCTGCATAGCCGTAAGGGGTATGTTCGGCGCGATCTACGCCCGCTGCTTCTATTCCATAATGGATGTGAGGAGCCCCATACCGAGGCTTAAGAAAATGCTTTCGGTCTTAAAGCCGGCGCTCATTCTTACCGACAGGAAAAATGCCGAGGCGGCGGAGGAATTCCGGGATGAGGCTGAGATCTTCTGTATAGAGGAGCTGCTTCAAAAGGAGAGCGCGGACGAGGAGCTGCTCAGGGCAAGGAGGGCAGGGGCTCAGGACATCGACCCGATTTATGTAAACTTTACCAGCGGCAGCACCGGAACGCCCAAGGGGGTCACCGTTCCTCATCGCTCGGTCATAGAATTTATAGAATATTTTACGGAGCTCTTTAATATCGGTTCCGACGACATTTTGGGAAATCAGGCGCCCTTTGACTTCGATGTATCGGTCAAGGACATATATTCGGGACTGTACAAGGGGGCGAAGGTGCAGATAATTCCCCGCGATTATTTCAGCAATCCCACGGCGCTGATGGATTATCTTGCGGACAAGGAGGTCACGACCTGCATCTGGGCGGTGAGCGCCATGTGCTTTGTATCCATCATGAACGGCTTCGGCTACAGGGTGCCGGAGAGGATAAACAAGGTGCTTTTCAGCGGAGAGGTGCTCCCGGTAAAGCATCTTAAGGTCTGGCAAAAATATCTGCCTGAAGCAACTTATGTAAACCTATATGGACCTACTGAGATCACCTGCAACTGCACCTATTATATTCTGGACAGAGAATTTGAGGACAAGGAGGTCATTCCAATAGGAGTACCCTTTCCGAATGAGAAGGTCTTTCTGTTAAACGATGAGGACGAGCTCATTGAGACTACGGATACCGACAGTGTCGGAGAGATAATAGTTTCGGGAACCTCGGTGGTCCAGGGCTATTACAACGATAAGGAGAGGACTTCGGCAGCCTTTGTGCAAAATCCGCTGCAGGACAAATATATTGAGCTGGTTTACCGCACCGGGGACCTCGGCAGATACGATGCCGATGGGCTGCTGGTCTATGTTTCGAGGAAGGATCACCAGATCAAGCACCTGGGCCAGAGGATAGAGCTCGGGGAGATAGAGGCAGTGGTCACAGCCATGGACGGGATCGAGAGGACTGCCGTTTTATATGACGAGGAAAAGCATAAGCTTATCATGTTCTATACGGGTCAGGCCGACAAGAAGGAGCTTATGAAGGAGCTGCGCGCTGCCCTGCCGCCGTATATGATGCCGAATACTGTTAATCAGCTGGAGGAGATGCCCCTTAATAAAAACGGAAAGATAGACAGGGGGAGACTTAAGGAGTACAAAAAATGACTGACGCCGAACTTAGAGCCATTGCAGAAAAAATAGATACACCTGCCTATGTCTTTGATATAGACGCCCTTTCGAAAAGGATGCGCTCGGTCAGGGATATAGTGGGGGATACGGTGGGGCTTTGCTACTCGATAAAGGCCAATCCCTTTTTGATACCGGCCATGCTCGGACTCGTTGACAGGCTGGAGGTCTGTTCTCCGGGAGAACTTGAGATCTGCAAAAACCTTAAGGTGCCGCCGGAGAAGATCATCTATTCGGGAGTCGTGAAAACCGAAGAAAATGTTTTGGAGGCAGCGCAATACGGGGTAGGTACCCTTACGGCTGAGTCGAAGAAGCATGTGAGGCTAATTAATGAGCAGGGGCTCCGGGATGGGGTTCGCTACAGGGTCCTCTTAAGATTAAATGGGGGGAGCCAGTTCGGGATGTCCGAGGAGGATCTGCAGGATGTCCTTAAAGATATTAAAAATCTGAAGGGTATTATAATAGAAGGAATTCATTATTTCGTCGGCACCGGAAGAGGGAAGCTAAAGCAGCAGCAAAAAGAGCTGTCTATGCTGGAGGAGCTTATGGGAAGGGTCGCCGGAATCCTGGCTGAAGCTTATGGAGATGCTGAGAGTGGCGGCGGAGAGGCTTTTGACAAGGCGACTTTTGATGGAGCGGCGAAGAAGTTATGTAAACTTGAATATGGGCCGGGACTGCCTTTTCCATATTTTGAGGGTGACAGCTTTGAGGATACCTTAGCGCCCTTAAAGGAGCTGGCGCCCGTATTAAAGGAGATCGCAAAAAAGACGGAGCTCACCATAGAGATGGGCCGGTTCTTTGCCTCCGAATGTGGCTATTATCTAAGCCGGGTCATGGATATAAAGTCCGCCAACGGGGTCAATTACTGCCTTATCGACGGAGGCATAAACCATATAAACTATTACGGGCAGATAATGGGTATGAAGGTTCCCGTGATAAAGCATTTTCCGGGAGGGAAGGCTGCCGATGGGGAGACGGCCACCGAGACAGCCATCGCGGGAGAGAAGACGAAGTATGCCATAGCCGGAAGCCTGTGTACGACCGCAGATATTCCTGTAAGGGAGATCGAGTTTAACGGTCTTTCAGAGGGAGATCTGCTTGTTTTTTGCAACATAGGGGCGTATTCTGTCACAGAGGGTTTATATATGTTTTTAAGCCGAAATATGCCCGGAATATTCCTGTATGAAGATGGAAAGACGCGTATGGTGAGGGAAGCCATTCATACATCGGAGCTTAATACGGGAAGGCTTACAGATTGAAGCGTCGGCTGTTGTTCAACAAAATTATAGAAAAAGGAGAATTGATTTAAGATGGAAAGACTTTTAGAGCTGTTAAAAGAGGTTAAGGAGGACGTGGATTTTGAGAATGAGGAGGCGCTCATAGACGATCATATCCTGGATTCCTTCGATATTTTGCAGATCATATCTACGCTTAATGATGAGTACGACATATCGATACCTGCCACCGAGATCATACCGAAGAATTTCAATTCGGCCAAGGCGATGCTGGAGATGGTGGAAAGACTCCAGGACGAATAAGAGGAGCTTACCTTGCTGAGTTTACTGCTTGCACAAAAGATCCTGCAGCTGCTGATAATCATGGGCTTCGGCTTTGCCGCAGTGAGGCTTAAGCTCTTGAAATCAGAGGATTCGATGGTGCTGTCCAAGATCTGTCTGTACGTGATAGTGCCGTGCATGATACTCAATATCTTCCAGGTGGATCTGAGCCCGGAGATTTTGAGTGGCTTTAAGGCGGCATATATCGGAGTCGCGCTGCTGCACGTGGCCGCGATACTGG
>CAMNBW010000108.1 GCA_946533525.1 uncultured Lachnospiraceae bacterium | reverse complement strand
GGCGTTCCGCCTATGCTGGTGGAGCCGTTGCTTTCGAGCTTTACCATCGAGGAGCCCTCTATCGTGACGTTGGAGCCCTTGAATTCCGCCCGGTTCGAGCTTTCCACGGTCATCGCGTCGTCGGTCTGTATGGACACCTTCTTGGCCTTTAGCGTCACCGCCCCGCTCTCGCCGTTCATGACGAGGCTTATATTGTCCCCGACTGTAACGGTCAGCTTCTTTGCCGCCTTTATCTCGATATGGCTTTTATCCTCGGCGGTATTAAGCCTCACATAGTTGTTCTTTTCCTTATCGGTTATCTCAATGAGCTTCTTCTCATTGTCGATGAAGATCTTATGCTGGTCGAGCGAGGTCTTTATCGTGATCTTGTCCTTGGACCCGGGCTCTTCTCCTCCGCCCTGGACTCCTCCGCCCGCCCCTGCGCCGCCGGCTTCCCCTTCCTGCTGCTCCTCGGTGACGTCCTCAAAGATTATGGAATTGCCGTACTTCGTGACTATCTTCTTATAGCGGTTGTTCTTGTCCTTGGACTTGGTGATTATCTTGTCGTTTGTCTTGGGTATACAGCCGATTATATAGGCCCGCTCGATATTTCCCTGCTCGAAGGCCACTACCACAAGATCCCCCACCTCAGGGATGAAATAGTGCCCCCAGCTGCTTCCTCCGGAGGGGTTTACTACCCTTGCCCAGAGCATCCTTGAAGCGTTCGCCTTGTCTCCCTCTCCCTGCGTAGTCTCCCTGGACAGAAGGATAATGCACACCTTGCCGGGCATGTTGTCGTCGTAGTTCTTGACCACCTGCCCCAGCATGAGCCCCATGATACGGCTGTCACCCGTGTCGGTCTTCTCTACCTGCTTTTTCGAAACGTCTTCAATTATATCGAAAATCGCCATCTGTAACTCCTTAATTCAACGGGCCTTTTCCCCGTTAAGACCCGGACTGCATTCTCACAGCTGCTCCGGTACTTAACCCGTCTTGATCTCCTTTGCACAGCCCTCTATCTCGGTGGTATATTCCGACCTGTACAGCACATGCTTTACTCTCGTAACATAAAATGTATTATTGACCGGTACTCCCAGATTTTTGATCTCTATAAACCTGCCCGGGATTATCTCCGGCAGCCCTATCGTAACGGCATGCAAATTCCCCAGCCTGTAGCTGGCCTGGGAGCTTAAATACTCCGCCCTGTAGCCCGCGCTCTCCTTGCTCTGGGCCGTCGGGTCTATGTACACCAGAGCCTGGTTGGTGACCAGGGGCTTGGCCTTGTTTCCGATGGAGATCTTGCCGCTTATTTTCTGCGTCTTCCCTACGAAATCGCCCTTGTCGGAGTCCACGTTCCTGACCTCGACCTGTCCGACCAGGCCGGTGATGTCGTAGCCCACATCCAGGCTTCTTATCATCTCTCCGGGAGAAAACTCCATAAGAACGTTTTCATTCTTCTTGGCCTTTATGAAATAGAGCATCCCTCCCACGGTGAAAAATTCAAAGTTGAACTTCTTCGCAGCCTTGACTACGAATTCATAGTCGCTCTCTTCCACCATCTCGACGCGCACATCGTCGGTCTTTTCTCCCTCTGCGCCTCCGGGAACTCCACCCCCGCCTCCGGCAGCCGCTCCGGCGCCTCCCGCTCCGCCGTCTCCGGCTCCTTCGGGCTTATCGGGAGTATTGTCTATCACGAGCTCCGTGAAATTCTTCTGCTGCTCGTCCTTATAGCCATAGAAGGGATTGGCCTCTATGACCTCCTTGACCGCGTCGGAAAAATATTTTGAATTGAGGCGCCTCGAATGGCGGTTCGCCATCATATTGCCCTTGATGTCCATTGCGGTAAGCTTTATGTAGGGATCATCATAGGTACTCTTGGGCAAAACGAAATTCACCCTGGCTATAAAGCCTCTGAAGACCTCCCTGACGGTAGCTCCGTAGCCTAAGGATACCTTTATGGAGGAGCCCATTGCGATGACATTCTTGCACTTACTGATATCAAAGATGGTGCCGTCGTAGGCTCCGATCAGGTCTATCTCCGCGATGGCGGCCTCATATCCGCTGGTAAGCTCCACCTCGCAGTTGGTCACCCTGAGCCCGTGCTCTTCATTGTCTATCTTCTTTCCTTCAACCTCCACCACTATCAGGGAAGAATGAAAGTCCTCATATTTTTCCTTTAGATTACTAACATCAAATTCAGCCATAATTTAAATATTTAAGAGCCCTCCCACCTTCTGCGAGGTCTTGACGTAGCTCTTGCCTCCGGCCTGGGCCTCATCAATAAAGGCATCCGTGTAGAGCTTCCGCCACATATCAAGGGAACGAGGCATGATCTCGTCGTCCGCACAGGTCATCGAAAGATCCACCGTAGCCCTTATGGGCTCTCCGCTTACATTAAACATCACATAATTTGCAGTAACGGATTTTAAGATTCCCGGGTATGAAAGATTCCCCCAGTGGAAGGTGATAAGCCTGGTATTATCATTTCTTAAGGCAGCTATAAGGCCCTCTACCTCGGGCTGGACCGTATTTTTCTTTTTATTCGCAATCTTCATCCCAAGCTTTGCTATTCCCTTGCCCATATTTGTAAGTGAAGGGGCCAGCTTATCGCCCAGAAACGCATCCTGGGGGTCCACCTTGTCAAAAAACAGGGTCACTGCAAATTCGATATAGGTCTTACCGGGACCATATTGAAGCCCGCTGTTATTATTCTGTTGTGTCGCCGCGTTAAAGTTCGTCTTACGCACGAGACCGCCGCTGTGTCCTGAAAGTCTTAAGGTATTGGGATTGAACTGCACGGTAAAGTATTTCGCCTTGGCGTTTACATACTTGTTGACATTATGGCTCCTGTCCTTAGGGGCGACCGGTTGGTAATTCTTATCCATGGCCTTCCGTGCCGCATCATCCACATCGTCCACCTGATCCCTGGCTATACCGGCGTTCATGAATGCCTGCCTCTTGTTGCCGTTCTTGCCGTCGACCATGAGGCTTTCTCCGGCCCCTCCCATCACCACATTTACGGCCGGATCCAGCACAATTTCCCTGTCTCTTAAGTCGATGACCTCCAGGATAGCCTTCTCGGTAATTCCCAGATTCTGTTTAAAAAAATCGCCTACATCACTCCACGCCATAATAAATACCCTCGAAAATTATTTTATCAGCATTCCTTTAGCTCCGGCTGAGTTAAAGTTTTAAGTTCAAAAGATTGTTGCTCATGCTCTCAAGCGCCGACGGCTGCTTTATCTCATCGGTAAACACCCTGTCAAAGGCATCGTCCCAATATTTCTCGTCATACCTAAAGGCTTCTTCTGTTTTATTCGATGAATGTCCCTGCCTTATGGTCATCCCTACCTTGCCTCTTATGGGCTCTCCCTTTTTATTGAACATCGTAAAGGTGGAGCTGACAGCCGTCACCTCCCCTCGAAAGCTCATGGAACCCCAGAAAAAGATGACCTGTCTGGCGCTCTGGATAGTAAGCAGGGCCAGCATGACCTCCATCTGCTCCCGTACCGAGTAGCCCTGGCCTTTTATATTGTTATACAGGTTCTTTCCGCTCTGCAGAAGGTTTCCCGTGGACATATTCGTAATGGGATTGTCTGAGAGCATAAAGGCATCCATGATGTTGACATCGTCAAACAAAAGCTCGAAGCTAAGCTCCGTGGAGGCCGGCTTTTTTACAGTACGTACCGCCACGTCTCCGGCCGAGTCGTCGTAATCCGTCTGCATACCCGCGGAGGTTGAAAATCTTAAGGTCGCCGGATTATACTGCACCTCTACGGGAGTATAGCCGTTTTGTGAAACCATGCCCTTGATATCCTTAAAGGTAGCGGTGGTTTCCGTGCCCTCAAGGGATTTGAGTGCCCTTTTCATCAGCTCTTCGTTTATTTTATTCGCATCCGTTGCAGCCTTTATCAGCGACTCACCCGCTTCATCCACCTTTTCAGCACTTCTTACGCAAAGGACGGCCTTTACCGCGTCGCCTGTTAAGCTCCTGCCTAAATTCTGAATAATCTCGTTCATTTACCTGGATTCCTTTTAGATTCCTCTTAAATTCCTCTTATATTCCTCTTCTGCTCTTCTCGTTCCTGAGCCTGTTCTCCAGCTTGCTCATGACCTCGTTGGATATGGCGTTCATCTGGTTTCTTACTCCCTGATTGACTAAGGCCGCTATGTCCTCTCTATCTCTCTGGGTGATGACGGAGGCGTTCTCGTTTACCTGACGGTTTATGCTCCTCGTCCTCTCCTCCACAGCGGTGACGCTCTCATTGTCCACCTTGTTTACATCCCTGGACTGCCTGTAATTTTGCAGTGTCTCCTCTATCTCCTCAAGGGTCAGGGTCTCGTTGGAACGGTGGACTATCGGGATCCTGGAAGGCTCACTGCCCTCCGATCTCCTCTCCTCCTGGGCTGCCGCTGTCCTTTCATTTAAGCGCCTTATCTCCTCCGCAGCCTCGCTGCCTGCATTGTCGCCCTCCCTAAGAACCAGCTCCACCCTTTCGCTTTCCTCACGCACCCTCTCAATATCGCTGACCAGGCTCGTGAGGTCGTTCCTTACAATGCTCACATTGTTGCTTAAGGTGCTGCCGCCGTTTTGCATATATTCCTGGATTATATTAAATATCCTTGCGCTGTCGTCGGGGAAGAGCCTCTGTATCTCGTTAAATACGGTCTGCTCCTGAGTCGCGGCCTCCTCCTCTTCCTCGAATATGGCCCTTAAGGTATCCGGTCCGGAATTTAAGATTTCCCGGGAGGCCCGCCTTGTGCGCTCCTCTCCGTCTACCCTGCCCCTGCCCTTCCGGGCCTTCTCCAGGATGGAGATCATCCTCTGGTATCTCTCTACATTCTTTAAATTGTACTGATCGACCTGCTCGATCTGTCTTCTGATCTCTTCTATCTCATCGCTTCTTACGATGTTCTCCTGAGTTTCCTCAGTCTCGCCGGAGGACGGGATCTGAAGCTCCACACCCTCTACCGTCCGGCTCTGAGTGGAGGTAGTCCTGCTCTCCGTGATATTCCGGTAGGTCTCAAGGTTCCTTGCATTATATTCCTCCGAGCGTTCGAGACGTTTCCTTATCTCCTCTACCTCGTTGGTCCTGACACTCGTCTCCTCTTCCTCCTCCACCTCTCCGGTGGGCTGGAAGTTGAGCCTCACTCCCTCTACGGTCGTCGCCTCGATCGAGGTCACGAAGTTGTCGGAGGTTATGAAGTTCAGCCTGTTAAGGGTATTCTCCGAGGAATTGTATAAAATATCCCTGAATTCATACCACTGGCTGTTGTGGACGTTCATCCTGTCCGACCCCATGTTGTAGAGGTTTCGCACGAGGTCTAAGAGCACCGCGGAGGTTATATTGTTCGTGACCTCGCTCGATTCCTGCTCTTCGTTTATGAATTCCTCCTCATAGACATTCTCGCTCCTGTAGATGAGCTCTCCTCTTTCTCCCGTGAGCCTCTCCATGAGCCTCTCGGTCAGAAGCTGCCTTGCGGTATAGGACTGCTCCGAGATTGAAAACTCGTTCCTGTTTATGTAGTTGTCATGTATATTGGTATTGAAGTTCGACAGTATCTGGTAAATAGCCCCGGTCTTTAGCCTGTTCATGATGCTTAGGGCCAGACCGCTCTCATTCACCCTATTTTCCTGCCGCTCCTCCCTGTTGCTGATATTTTCTATAAAATTACTGACGTACTGCCTTAAGGCCTCGTCTCTGGCCTCGTCGCCGCCTCCCAAAAGGAGGTTTATAAGATTATTGGTGGAGCTGTTCTCCTGCTTTATCCGGTTGACCTCCTCCATAAAGAGGTTATCGTTCTTTATTCCCATCCGGTAGAGCACGTCGCTTATATATACCCTGTCCTGGTAGGTCAGGGGGGCGTTCACCGAAACGAGGATGCGGTTTAAGAGATTGTTGAATATCTCGAGCTTTTCCTCATTCTTGCTGCTGATAACGGTGTTTCCCGCCACCGTGGTAACGTTGCCCTCCTGGACGAAGATCTCCGGTGGGGAAGTCACTGCGTGGAGGAGATCCTGATGTGTTACGTCCATCCCCATCAGGGAATAGTTGGAGCTTATCCTGTTGTAAAAGACCTCTCCGTCATGTATGAAATTGCTTCTGTTCTTAAGCTCTATCGGAGCCTTTAAAAT
>CAMNBW010000107.1 GCA_946533525.1 uncultured Lachnospiraceae bacterium | reverse complement strand
TTTCTGAACATATATTCCTGAAACTCGGGGATGTCGATAATATCCAGTCCCTCAGTAACTATCCACTTCGGAGAACTATTTATAAGAAGATTCATGAACTCCACCCTGGCCTCGTCGTCCAGGTGCAGAAAATACGGAATATTGACCGAATACTTATTATTCGGAAGAATCTTATTTATCTCATAGAACTTAAAACCCGATTCTATATTATATAACCCGGCCCTCTCCCACTCAGGGATAAGCGAATACGTCTCCCTCGCCGCCTTTACGTAATCGCTGTCGGTCTCATAGAGCACGAGCTCTATGTTTTCTATTATCTTATGCCTCACCGGAGAAAAATAAAAAATCATAACCAGAAGCATCAGTACAATGCAGGCTCCAAACCTGACTATTCCACTCCTACTCCCGGTCAGAGCCTTAAATTCCCCTGTAAACACCCTTAAGACAAGGATAAGATCCAGCCCCCATAAGGGAAGCAGGGTTATGAAATAATAGGTATAGGCTGAACCCAGATGCAGCAGGAGGTAGATAACGGGAGCCGCGACAAGCACAAGGTATCTTAAGGCCTTAAGCCTTTCGTCTCCGGCCGTATTTTTCCCCAGAAGGAGGGCGACCAGGAGGGAGACGGGGCAGATCATAAGATTCCTCTCCCACTCCATGCTAAAGGAAATATAATAATCCGTCGAGCGCTTAAGTCCCAGGACAAAGACGCAGTGCAGCATATCCTTAAGAGCCCCTCTTAAAATAAAGTACATAAATATCGGTATGCTGATAAGGACGATCCCTGTTAAAAAGAAAAACGCGCAGTCAAATAGCTCCCTAAACCGCTTCTTGCGGACAAGACTTATGGATACCGCCAGTATCACGGCGAAAAGCGGCGCCCCCGAGGTTATCTTGGAGTAGATAAAGACACCGGCGAAAAGCCCCATAAGGTTGGCATTTGTCCTCATGGCGCCCTCGTCAAAATCCTCCCCCTTTTCCAGAAACTTAAGCCCCATCCAGAAAGCCGCAAAGTTAAGGGGCATGAAGAGCTCTTCCGTGGTATTTCCTCCCCACAAAAGATAGACATAGGGGAAATAGAATAAAAGCAGCACCACCCAGGAAAGGCTCCTTGAAAGGTGCAGCCTTGCGACCTTGAAAAGCAGCACCGCCGCAGCTCCTCCTGAGATGCACTGAATAAGAAAGACTCCGTATCTTCCCCGGATAAAGAGCTGTCCGAAGGCCTCATAGAAGAAAAAAGCGGGGCCTTTAAGATCGAAGAGGTCCCTATAGGGCACATAGCCGGACAGTATGGCCCTTCCCACCGTGGAATACCAGGAGCTGTCATAGCCATAGGAATCCTTAAACAGCGGCGAACTCCAGCTCGAGGCGATAAGGATAAAGCAGCAGCCGAAGACAAATACCGCAAAAAATTCAAGGAGCGCCAAGCGACGCTCCCCGAAATTATTTTTGAACTGTTCCTGGTTTTCAGTCTGCTGTAAGATCAACCAGCTTATCCTTTCTGGCCTCGATTTCCTTAGCCTGTACATCAGAGGGTGCGGGCTCATAGCGGTTAAATTCATATGAGAAGTCTCCCGCTCCTCCGGTCATGGAACGAAGGTCCGTATTATAGCCGAAGATCATGGACTCGGGCAGCTCTGCCTCGATGACCTGCTTTCCTGCGCCGTCGGGATTCATTCCGAGTACTCTTCCTCTTCTCTTGTTGAGATCTCCCATAACGTCTCCTGTATACTTATCAGGAACGGTGACCTTAAGACTAATAATGGGCTCAAGGAGAATGGGCTGGGCTTTGAGGAACCCGTCCTTGAAGGCCATGCTGGCCGCCATCTTAAAGCTCTGCTCCGAAGAGTCTACGGGGTGATAAGAGCCGTCGTATAGGGTAGCCTTGACTCCGACCACAGGATAGGCCGCAAGAGGTCCGCGAAGTACGGATTCCGCAAGTCCCTTCTCCACCGCAGGGAAGAAGTTCTTCGGAACAGCTCCGCCGACTACCTTCTCCTCGAATATATAGCCCTTTGTAAGGTCGCCCGAAGGCTCGAAGGTCATCTTTACATGGCCGTACTGTCCGTGACCGCCGGTCTGCTTCTTATACTTGCCCTCGACATCGGAGCGGCCTCTGATGGTCTCTCTGTAGGCAACCTTAGGCTGTGAAAGCTCTATCTGAACCTTATATTCATTTTCCAGCTTGGACTTTACAACATCCAACTGCTGCTCGCCGATACCGAAAAGCAGGGTCTGTGAATTCTCGGAATCGTTTACGTTCCTTAAGGTTATATCCTCAGCGCAGAGCTTGGAAAGAGCCTGTGCGATCTTGTCAATATCTCCCTTGTTAACCGCACGGTAGCGCATTGACGTATAGGGAGTTGAAACCATGGGCTTTGCGTATCTGATGGGGTTGGCCTTGGTGGATAAGGTATCTCCGGTCCTTGTCTTATCCAGCTTTGCGAAGGCTCCGATGTCTCCGGCGTGGAGCTCTCCTATTTCGGAAGCCTTGTTGCCGCACATTATATAGAGCTTGCCCGTCTTTTCCTCGGTGTCCTTGTCTTCATTATATAAAACGTCTCCGCTCTTTATAACTCCGCTGGCAACCTTGAAAAGTGAATACTTTCCGATAAAGGGATCCACTATGGTCTTCCATACTATTACCGACTTGGGCTTCGAGAAGTCGTAATTTGCTTCGAAGATCTCGTTGCTGTTTATATTGATGCCTGCAAACTTGCGGCCCTCGGGGCTCGGCAGGTACTTTACTATATCGTCGAGCAGCGTGTACACGCCCTTTACCATGGTGCAGGAGCCGCAGGAGATCGGAACTATCGTGGAGTCGCATACGCTCGCGTGAAGGGCTGCACGGATCTCGTCATCCGAGAAGCTGTCTCCGTTAAAGTATCTGTCCATGAAGTCCTCGCTGGTCTCCGCAACAGCTTCCATGAGGGAATCCCTGTAGGCGCCCAGATTGTCCTTTGAATAATCCGGTATCTCGCACTCCTGTGCCTTGTTCTTATCGTCCCACTTAAACGCCTTCTCGGCCACTACATTTACATAGCCGACAAACTTTTCATTTTCCCTGATGGGGAAGTGGAAGGGGGCTATCTTCTTTCCGTAGCGCTCCGTCAGCGCCTCAAGCACATTCTTAAAGCTGGCATTGTCGATGTCCATATTGGTAACATATACCATTCTCGGGATATTGTATTTATCGCAAAGATCCCAGGCCTTTATGGTTCCGGCCTCTACCCCGGACTTGCCGTTTACAACTATGATAGCTGCTGCGGCCGCGCTGACCGCTTCCTCAACCTCGCCTACGAAGTCGAAATAACCCGGGGTATCCATGATGTTGATCTTGGTATCTTCCCACTCGATGGGAATTACCGTAGTATGAATTGAAAACTTTCTCTTCTGCTCTTCCTTGTCGTAATCGCTGATCGTATTGCCGTCGCTCACATTTCCGAGCCTGCTCGTCAGCCCCGCAAGGTTAGCCATTGCCTCGGCAAGGGATGTCTTTCCCGCGCCGCCATGACCCAGAAGAACCACGTTACGTATCTTGTCAGTAGTGTAAACCTTCATAAATGACCTCCAATAAGCTTTCGGAAACCGGCTCTACTGTAATAAATGTCCGTAAGAATAAAGCCCGGCTCCGGATAATATACTGACATTTTACTAAAAATTGAGCCCGTACACAAGACCAAGTTGTCAAAATTAAACAACGCTTTACTTTAATGCGTTAAATCACTATAATGGTCACTATGAAAGTTGCATTTATCGGCCTCGGGCTCATAGGCGGCTCGATAGCCAAAACCATCAGAAAAAAATATCCCGACAGCGAGATCGTGGCCCTGAACCGTTCGGAGGCCCCTTTAGAGGAGGCTCGTAAGGACGGCACAATAAACGCGGGAACCCATGAGGTGGACCATAACTTCGAAGGGTGCGACTATATCTTTCTCTGCACACCCGTTGAGACCAACAAGTTCTTCCTGCCGAGGCTAAAGCCCTATCTTCAAAGCGGCTGCGTCCTGACCGATGCGGGCTCAGTCAAGGGAGTCATTCACAAGGCCGTAAGTGAGCTGCTTCCCGAAGCCCATTTCATAGGGGGTCACCCTATGGCGGGGTCGGAGAAGAGCGGCTATGCCAATGCAAACGACCACCTTATAGAAAACGCCTACTATATTCTGACTCCGGGGGAAAACTCCACCATAGACGAGCTGAACCGCTATGAAAAATTCGTCTCCTCCCTTGGAGCCATACCCCTTATCATGAGCCCCGACCGCCACGACTATATCACGGCGGCGGTGAGCCACGTCCCCCACCTTGTGGCCTACAGCCTGGTGGACCTGGTAAAGCTTAAGGACACTCCCGCGGAGTACATGAAGCTCATAGCCGCGGGCGGCTTTAAGGATATAACGAGGATCGCCGGCAGCGACCCCACCATGTGGGAGCAGATCTGCCTTGAAAATCCTGAAAATATCGTCGAGCTCTTAAAGGATTATGAGGAGATCCTTTCCGGCATGAGAAAGATGGTGGAGGAGGCCGACGGGAAAGGTTTACATAAAATTTTTGAAGAGATGCGCGACTACCGCGCCTCCTTCTCCGTATCCTCCGCCGGACCAATTAAGAAGATTTACGATATTTACTGCGATATTATAGATGAGGCGGGAGCCATCGCCACCATTGCGACCATCCTCTCCACCTCCGGCATATCTATAAAAAACATAGGCATTGTCCACAACCGCACCTTTGAGGAAGGGGCGCTTCATATCGAATTTTCCGATGAGGCCTCAAAGACAAGGGCGGTCGAGGTCCTTGAGCGCCATAATTACAGTATCTTTTTGAAATAAAAATTTATCCCGCAATAGCGCGGCAGAAAGGAAATTCATGGAACTTTATCCCGCCAGAAAACTTAACGGAGAGCTTAGGGTCCCCGGAGACAAATCCATCTCCCACCGAAGCGTCATGCTGGGCTCCATTGCTGAAGGCAAAACCCTTGTCCGGGGCTTTTTAAAAAGCGCCGACTGCCTTTCGACGATCGGCTGCTTTAGGGCCATGGGCGTAGATATTGAAGAGCTGCCGGAGGGGAGCCTCGTTATAAACGGCGTAGGCCTTAAGGGTCTTAAAGCCCCCGCCTCCCGGCTTGACTGCGGAAATTCCGGCACAACGGCCCGGATCATCTCCGGTCTCCTTTCAGGGCAGAATTTTGAAAGCAGCCTTACCGGCGACGCCTCTCTTTCGAAGCGTCCCATGAAGCGCATAATCGAGCCCCTAAGCCAGCTCGGAGCACTGATCTCCTCCGAAAATGAAAGGGGTACTCTTCCGCTTTCAATTAAACCGTCGTCCCTGCACGGGGGAAATATTTCAATAAAGGTCTCCTCCGCCCAGGTCAAATCCGCCCTTCTGCTGGCGGGTCTCTACGCGGACTCTCCCCTGACCGTGCGGGAGCCCTCCCTTTCAAGGAACCATACTGAATTAATGCTTCGGGGCTTCGGCGCCAATATAGAGCCCGGCAGCTTTGAAGACCCGGTCTGCACCATAGAGCCTTATCCCACGCTTAAGGCCCAGGAGATCACCGTTCCCGGGGATATTTCCTCTGCGGCTTTCTTTATAGGTGCCGCACTTATCACTCCGGGCTCTGAGGTTTACATAAAAAATGTGGGCATAAATGAAACAAGGGATGGAATTTTAAGAATATTTAAAGAGATGAATGCGGATATTACCTTAAAGCATGAGCGCTTTGAGGGAGGTGAAAAGGTGGCGGACATCCTGGTCAAAAGCTCTGCGCTTAAGGCCACCGACATCGGCGGAGGGGTGATCCCCCTGCTTATTGACGAGCTGCCGCTGATGGCTGTTGTGGCGACACAGGCTGAAGGCACCACTGTCATAAGGGATGCGGAGGAGCTCAAGGTCAAGGAGTCGGACCGCATCGCCCTTATTACCCGTGGGCTTAGGGCCCTGGGGGCTGACATCGAGGCTACCGAGGACGGGATGATAATAAACGGGCCTACGCCGCTTCACGGAGGGGCGGTATCCACGGCCTCCGACCACCGCATCGCCATGAGCTTTGCCGTCGCCTCGCTTATCAATCAGTCGAAAAAGCCGGTGATCCTCGACGACTCATCCTGCGTGAAGATCTCCTATCCCGGCTTCTTCGACGA
>CAMNBW010000106.1 GCA_946533525.1 uncultured Lachnospiraceae bacterium | reverse complement strand
CGATCTTTACCACCATCTGTCCGGGGTTCAGACCGTTCATGACATCGCTGCCGATCGCGCGCTCTTCGACGCTCTTAACGAAATTCTTTACGACCTTGAAGTTTACGTCGGCCTCCAAGAGGGCAAGCTTGACCTCCTTCATGGCCGTCTTCACATCGGCCTCTGTAAGAAGTCCCTTTCCCCGAAGGCTCTTAAAAACATTCTGCAGTTTTTCGGTAAGCGACTCGAAAGCCATTATAATTCACCCATTATCCTGTCGGCAGCTTCCAAAATAGCCTGTCCTTCGGCATTTTTCATTCCGCCGGCCGCGCTCTTTATCTTATCTATCTCTTCGCCTATACGCCTAAATCTCTTTTCAAGACCGAGCTTCTTCTCGAATTCCCTCAAGCTCTTTCTGGTCCTCCTTATAAGATCCGAAGCTCCCTGCCTCGACATATCAAATCTCTCCGAAAGCTCCGAGAGCGAAAGATCTTCATTTAAATATGTCTCGAATACCTCTTTGGCGTGGTCGTTTAAAAGCTCTGAATAAAAATCAAATAAAAGTGTATCTGCGGCAAATTCTTCCATAATTAAAGTCCGGCGCACACGCGCGAGTGTTATACTACCACTAAAACGAAAAGGTGTCAAGTTTTTTTCTTGACACCTTAAATCTACCTTAAAACCCGCTTAAAATCAGTCTATCATTCCCGCCAGCTTACAGCATGGTACGCACGACCTTCGGCCTGAAGCCTGTCTTATCGAGGGCGGAAAGTATCTCCTCCTTATGCTGCGTTCCGAAGGCTTCCAGCGTTATGCGAAGCTCCACGGCGGCGGAACGGTTGGTAGTCACGAACTGATTGTGCTCAAGCTTTATAACATTGCCGTTTACGCCGGCGATAACCCCGGATACGCGGGCAAGCTCACCCGGCTTGTCAGGCAGCAGCACCGAAACCGTAAAGATACGGTCCCTGGCAATGAGTCCCTGTTGAACCACAGAGGACATGGTTATTACATCCATGTTTCCTCCAGACAGTATGGACACCACCTTCTTATTCCTAAACTTAAGCTTCTTTAAGGCCGCTACCGTAAGGAGCCCGGAATTTTCCACTATCATCTTATGGTTTTCCACCATATCCAGAAAGGCCATGACGAGGTCCGAATCGGGGATGGTCAGACAATCGTCCAGATTGTCCCTTAAATATGGGAAGATCACGCTTCCCGGAGTCTTTACTGCGGTACCGTCGGCTATTGTGGAGGCACTCTTTAGGGTAACTACCTTGCCGGCCTTAAGGGATGCCGAAAGGCAGGCCGCTCCCTCGGGCTCAACCCCAATGACCTTTACCTTGGGATGCATGAGCTTGGCCAGCGTTGCCACGCCAGTTGCAAGGCCGCCGCCTCCCACCGGGACTAAGATCACATCCACCAGCGGAAGCTCCTTAAATATTTCCATGGCAATCGACCCCTGCCCGGTCGCAACTCCGGGGTCGTCGAAGGGATGCACGAGGGTAAGCCCCTGGTCCCTTGAGATCCGCTCTGCCTCTTCTGCCGCATCGTCATATACATCGCCGTGCAGCACTACCTCTGCTCCCAGCGCCTTCGTCCTGTTGACCTTTATTAATGGAGTTGTGGTCGGCATAACTATTACCGCCCTGATCCCGTATTTTCCCGCCGCATAGGCGACTCCCTGGGCATGATTTCCCGCCGAAGCCGTAACTACGCCCTTCTTTCTCTCTTCATCGGTGAGCTTGCTTATCCTGTAATAAGCCCCCCTTATCTTATAAGCTCCCGTGACCTGCATATTCTCGGGCTTGAGATAGACCTTATTGGTCCCGTTCCCGTACTGCGTCGAGAAATACTCACTGTAAATAAGCTTAGTGTCTACCGTTGCCTCTTTTACCTTTTCCGATGCCTCCTCAAAAGCATCCAGTGTTAAAAACTCACTCATTTTACTTCTCCTATATTAAAATGGCTTTCTCCCCTGTAATATCTGGCTTATAGCTCATAGCTACTCCGTTACGTCTCAAAAATACCTTTCACAAACTCCTCCGGTTCAAACTTCTTTATATCGTTGGCGCCTTCTCCGACCCCGATATACTTTATCGGAATTCCCAGCTCCTTTTGGATGGTAAGGGCTATGCCTCCCTTTGCCGAGCCGTCCAGCTTTGTCAGCACCAGCCCGGTAACTCCGGTGGCTTCCTTGAATTCCCTGGCCTGATTTAGGGCGTTCTGCCCCGTCATTGCATCCACCACCACAAGGGTCTCCTTGCAGTCTGCGGGATACTCCGCCTCTATGATGGAATTAAGCTTCTTTAATTCGTTCATGAGGTTCGTCTTATTGTGCAGCCTCCCCGCAGTATCGCAGATAAGTATATCCACGTCCCTGGCCTTGGCCGCCTTTACCGCGTCAAAGATCACTGCCCCGGGATCCCCTCCTTCCTTCCCGTTGATGATCTCGACTCCGACCCTTTCAGCCCAGATGTCCAGCTGCTCTATGGCCGCCGCCCTGAAGGTATCGGCCGCTGCCAGCAGCACCTTCTTCCCCTGGGCCTTATACATGGCGGCAAGCTTTCCTATGGTAGTGGTCTTACCCACTCCGTTTACTCCCACCACCAGTATCACCGATTTCTTATTTTCGAAATCATATTCATGGCCGTCCCTGTCGGCCTTCAATATATTAAGTACATTTTCCTTAAGCACATCCATGGCCTCGTCGGCGTCATAGATAAGCTTCTTATGTATGGTGCTTTTAAGCTCCTCTATAAACTCCTCCGACTGGGCTATGCCCACGTCCCCCATGACGAAGAGCTCCTCGAGCTCGTCATAGAAATTGACGTCAATAACCTTATATTCTTTGAAAAATCTTTTAAGCTTTTTGAAAAATCCCATTTAATCGTACTCCTCGTCCGTCAGATCCACATTGACCTCAGTGGATATTCCCTTTTCCTGCATCGTAATGCCGTAGAGCCTGTCCGCCTTCATCATCGTCCCCCTTCTGTGGGTGATAACGATATACTGCGTACTGTCCGTAAGGTTTGAAAGGTAGGTGGCAAACCTCTCTACATTCGCCTCGTCGAGAGCCGCCTCTATCTCGTCCAAAAGGCAGAAAGGCGAAGGCTTAAGCTTCTGTATTCCGAAAAGAAGGGCTATGGCGCTTAAGGACTTTTCTCCACCGGACAGCTGCATCATATTCTGAAGCTTCTTTCCCGGGGGCTCCGCGGTGATCTTTATCCCGGCCTCCAGCACATCCTCGCTGTCGGTAAGCTCAAGTCCTCCGTGTCCTCCTCCGAATAATTCCTTAAACACCTTATCATACTGCACGGCGATACGGGCGAATTCTCTCGTAAACTGCTCCCGCATCTCCTCCTCGAGCTCCTTTATCGCCCGCTTAAGATCCTCTTCGGCCTTTATTATATCCTGCCGCTGCCCGTCCATAAAGCTGTAGCGCTCGGATACCTCCTTATACTGCTCTATGGAATTGACATTGACCGGTCCCAAAGCCCTGATGTCGCTCTTTAGGGCCGCAACAGCCTTCCTTACTTCTCCCAGGTCAGTGGAGATCCGGTCGCGCATCTCCTCTGCTCCGCTTAAGGTCAGCTCGTACTCGCTCCACATATAGTCCCTGAAGGAATCGAAGGAGGCGTCTATCCTCTCCTTCTGGGAGTTAAGGCGCACCAGCTCCCTCTCGGCCGAGACCTTCCTCTCCGAAAGCTCGTCACGCAGCTTAAACAGCGCATTCTGATCCTCGCTCAGGCGCTCCTTACTTTCCACAAGGCGCTTTAATGCCTCGGTCTCCTTATCGTCGCCCTGGTCGTCGTTATCTATGAGCTTTTCCAGTTCACCGATACGCTTAAGCCTCTCCTCGGATTCCCTTTTATTGCTCTCTATCTTCGCCTCATGCTCCTTTAATTCTTCTTCAGTCTGCTTTAAGCTCTTAAGGAGACGATCCAGATTATCATCAACGAATTTCTGCTCAGAGATCATCGACGCAAACTTTCTGTCCTCCTCGACGATCTTCGCGCCTTCCTCTTCGGCCTTCTGTGCCCTTTCTATCCTTATCCTGTTGAGCTCCTCAACCTTATTTCCGATCTCGCGCTCCCTGTCCACCGAGGCTGAAAGCTCTTCGGCAACCTTCTTTTTGCTCTCGGCAAAGCTTACGATATTTTCCTCCAGGGTGGAGTTCTCCCTCTCTATGTTTTTAAGTCCTACGGAGATTTCCTCTCTCCTGTCCTTAAAGCCTTTAAGATTAAGGGCGATGGTATTTCTCTCAAGGGCCGCCTCGTTGCCGGCGTCCTCTACCTTTGCCCTCTCGGAGACATAGGAATTTCTCGTATCCCGCAGCTCCTCCATGTTTAAGAGGACCCTGTCTATCTCCTTTAAGGTGGCCTTCATGCTGTCGTTTAGCTCATCGATCTCACGGCTCCTGCCCAAAAGATTTCCGCTCCTCTTAAAGGCTCCTCCCGAAATCGAACCGCCGGGGGTCAGAGCCTCTCCCGTAAGGGTTACAATACGCAGCATATAGCCGTAGCTCCTTGCAAGGCTTAAGGCATTGTCCACGTTGTCCACAACTATATAGTTTCCAAGCAGGGTCGAAGCCACGCGTTTATACTGCTTGTCGGTGACCTCCACCAGCGTATCCGCCTGTCCTATGACCCCCGGAGCCTGCAGGGCCTCGGTCTCCTTTACGTTTCTTTCGACTATGGAGGTAAGGGGCAGGAAGGTGGCCCGCCCAGAGTGGGTCTCCCTCAGCATTTCTATCATCTTCTTGGCCGTGGCCTCATCCCTGGTCACGATATTTTGTATATTTCCTCCGAGAGCCGTCTCTATAGCCGTCTCGTATTTTTCATCCACCTTTATTATATCCGCAACAACTCCGCAGATACCCTTGTTCTCGCGCTTATGCTCCATGACCTTACGGATGGAATTGCCGTAGCCCTCATAGCGCTCCGCCATATTTTTAAGGGAGTCAAGCCTTGCCTTCTTCTCGTGGTACTCTCCCTCCAGCTCATGGTGCTCTTCATCGAGCGCCTTTATTTTCTCATCGGTTTCCTTAAGCTTATCCGCGATCTCAACCCTTCTCTTATCGAGATCCACTATGCGCTGTGCCACATCGTCGAGCTTCTTTAAGGTCGTCTCTATATTTTTATCCAGTTCGTCCGCACCTGTGCCGGCATTGGCTATGCGCTCGTCAAGTTCCTTCTTTTTTTCCTGTGACTGAGTCAGCATGGTATCGTAACGCTCTATCTCGGACTTGATCCTGGACCGGTCGTTTAAAAGGGCAAAGAGGTCGTTTTGATTGCTCTCGATCTCCTTATCTATGGCGGCGACTTCGGCCTTTAGCTTATCATGGACCGCGTGCTCCGACTCGGATTCCTCTTTATAGATACGGGTCTTTTCATCTATCCGCGCCTTGCTTTCCTTTAAGGTCTCGGCCTCGCCGCTCTCCTTCTCCTGCTGGAACTTAAGCTCCCTGCACCGGTTTTCGAGAAAGCCGCTGCTGCTGGAGAGGGTATTGATCTGTTCCTTTAAGACCTTAATATCACCTTCCAGCTTTTCCCTCTGCAGATTTTTCTCGGAGATCTCCCTGCGCTTATCCTCTATCAGGCGGTCGAATTCCTCCAGCTTTTTTAACGCCTCCTCATAGGCGGCGCTGTTTTTTTCTATCTCCTCGTTGGCATTCTTTAGGTCGTTTCCGGCGATACCCAGTTTCTCCTCTATACTTTTAAGCTCACTATTCTTTCTGTCGGATTCCAGAAGGAAGGAGGAAATTTCCAGGCGCTTTAACTCTTCTCTTTTATCGAGAAAGATCCTGGCAGTATCCGACTGGCTTTTTAAAGGGGACAGTTGCTTTTCAAGCTCCGAAAGAATATCGTTTAAGCGCGTAAGGTTTTCCTTCTCGCTTTCAAGCTTCTTTACGGAAGCGTTCTTTCTCTTCTTATACTTTACGATACCCGCGGCCTCGTCGAAGAGCTCCCGGCGCTCCTCGGGCTTACCCGACAGGATCTTCTCCACCTGTCCCTGTCCGATTATGGAATAGCCCTCTTTACCGATACCCGTATCGAAGAAGAGCTCCGATACATCCTTAAGGCGGCGTACATTTCCGTTTATCAGGTATTCGCTCTCCCCGGAACGGTATACCCTTCTGGTAACGGTGACCTCCTCGAATTCATCGCTTAAAACATGGTCGGAATTATCCAG
>CAMNBW010000105.1 GCA_946533525.1 uncultured Lachnospiraceae bacterium | reverse complement strand
AGGAGGAAGACGAATGCTCGGTGAACACAAGCAATTCGACAAGGAAAAATTCAAGAAGGAACTAAGCGACAATATCAAGGTGCTTTTCCGAAAGACCATCAAGGAGGCCGATGATCAGCAGATTTTCCAGGCTGTCTGCTACACGGTAAAGGACTCCATCATCGAGAAATGGATGGAGACCCAGAGGGCTTACGAAAAGGAGGATCCCAAGACAGTTTATTATCTGTCCATGGAGTTCCTGATGGGGCGTGCCCTCGGTAATAATCTGATTAATCTGTGCGAGTACGACGGAGTAAAGCAGGCCTTAAAGGAGCTCGACATCGACATCAACGTAGTAGAGGACCAGGAGCCCGACGCTGCGCTGGGTAACGGAGGTCTGGGAAGGCTTGCGGCCTGCTTCCTGGATTCCCTTGCAACCCTGGGCTACAGCGCATATGGCTGCGGTATCCGGTATAAATACGGAATGTTCAAGCAGAGGATAAAGGACGGATTTCAGATAGAGGTGCCCGATGACTGGCTTCGTGACGGCAATCCCTTCGAGCTTAGAAGGCGTGAATATAAAAAGGAAGTTAAGTTCGGCGGTTATGTAAGGGTCGAGACCGATTCCACCGGCCGCAACCACTTTATCCAGGACGGCTACCAGTCGGTAATGGCTGTTCCCTACGATATGCCGATAGTCGGCTACGGCAACGGTATCGTAAATACCCTGAGGATCTGGGATGCGGAGCCCGTAGAGTGCTTCCAGCTCGATTCCTTCGACAAGGGCGATTACAGAAAGGCCGTGGAGCAGGACAACCTTGCAAGAAACATAGTCGAGGTTCTCTATCCCAATGACAACCACTACGCAGGCAAGGAGCTTCGTTTAAAGCAGCAGTATTTCTTCATTTCCGCCTCCGTTCAGGAAGCTGTGGAGAAGTACATGCGTAAGCATGAGGACGTAAGGAACTTTGCTGAGAAGAATGTATTCCAGCTTAACGACACCCACCCCACGGTTGCTATACCCGAGCTCATGAGGATCCTCATGGACGAATACAACCTTACCTGGGACGAGGCATGGTCTGTAACCACAAAGACATGCGCATATACGAACCACACGATAATGAGCGAGGCGTTGGAGAAATGGCCTATAGAGCTGTTCTCAAGGCTCCTTCCCCGTGTTTACCAGATAGTCGAGGAGATAAACAGGCGTTTCTGCGAGGAAATATCCAGAAGGTATCCCGGAGATCAGGACAAGATCCGCAAGATGGCAATAATCTATGACGGACAGATACGTATGGCCTACCTTGCTATCTGCGCCGGCTTCTCTGTAAACGGCGTTGCACAGCTCCATACGGATATTCTTAAGAAGCAGGAGCTTAAGGACTTCTACGAAATGATGCCCGAAAAGTTCAACAACAAGACCAACGGCATCACCCAGAGGAGATTCCTGCTGCACGCAAATCCGCTTCTTGCGGACTGGGTATCGGCCCACGTAGGCCCCGATTGGATAACCGACCTTTCCAAGATAAAGGGGATAGAGGTCTACGCCGATGACAAGAAGGCTCAGAGCGAGTTTATGAATATCAAGTTCAGGAACAAGGACCGCCTCGCAAAATATATCTTAAAGCACAACGGTATAGAGGTAGATCCCCGCTCGATCTTCGATGTGCAGGTAAAGCGTCTGCATGAGTACAAGAGACAGCTTTTAAATATCCTCCACGTTATGTACTTATATAATAAGTTGAAAGAGCATCCCGATATGGAGTTTGTTCCCCGTACCTTTATCTTCGGCGCGAAGGCGGCAGCGGGATACAGGACGGCCAAGCTTACGATCAAGCTCATCAACTCGGTTGCAAACGTGATAAATAACGACACCTCGATCGACGGAAAGATAAAGGTGGTATTTATCGAGGATTACAGGGTTTCCAACGCCGAGATAATCTTTGCGGCGGCGGACGTATCCGAGCAGATCTCCACGGCTTCCAAGGAGGCTTCCGGTACCGGAAATATGAAGTTCATGTTAAACGGCGCCCTTACCATAGGAACTATGGACGGAGCCAATGTCGAGATGGCACAGGAGGTTGGCGAAGAGAATATGTTCATCTTCGGACTTTCCGCTGATGAGGTCATTAACTACGAAAACAACGGCGGCTATTCTCCGATGGATATTTTCAACAGCGACCAGGATGTGCGCAACGTTCTGATGCAGCTGATAAACGGCTTCTATTCCAAGAACGACCCGGAGCTCTTCAGGGATCTTTATAACTCCCTGCTCAACACCCAGAGCACTTCCAAGGCGGATACCTACTTTATCCTAAAGGATTTCAGGTCCTATGCCGAGGCTCAGGCAAAGGTGGAGCAGGCCTACAAGGACGAGGCTTCCTGGGCGAGGAAGGCTATCTTGAATGTGGCTGCTGCCGGCAAGTTCTCTTCCGACAGGACGATCCAGGAATATGTAGACGAGATCTGGCATCTTGACAAAGTAAAGCTTAAGAAAAAGAACACTTTCAGGAGGAGAAGCGATGACTGACGCGATAGCTGTCAGAGGCAAAGGAGCATATTTAACGGGAGCGGGAGAGTGGCTCGACTACTCGGAGACACCCGCGCAGGAAGCGAAGCGGGGAACTATCGCCTATGGGATACTGAAGTCCCATAATATCGCCTCTTCCATGGATAAGCTCAACATTAAGTTTGACTGCATAACCTCCCACGATATTACCTATGTAGGGATAATCCAGACTGCGAGGGCTTCGGGACTTGAAAAGTTCCCCCTTCCCTACGTATTGACCAACTGTCACAACTCTTTATGTGCAGTGGGCGGAACCATAAACGAGGATGACCATGTATTCGGTTTGAGCGCGGCGAAGAAATACGGAGGGACCTATGTTCCTCCCAACCTTGCCGTAATACACCAGTATGCGAGAGAGATGCTGTCCGGCGGAGGAAAGATGATACTCGGCTCGGATTCTCATACGAGGTACGGGGCTCTCGGCACAATGGCCATGGGTGAGGGCGGACCGGAGCTGGTTAAGCAGCTTCTGGGCCAGACCTACGATATAGATATGCCGGAAGTTGTAGCCATATATCTTCACGGCGAGCCGGTTCACGGAGTAGGACCCCAGGATGTCGCCATAGCCCTTATAGGCGCGCTTTTTAAGAACGGCACCGTAAAGAACAGGGTGATGGAATTTGTGGGTCCCGGAGTGCAGAAGCTCTCTGCTGACTTCAGGATTGGCATTGACGTAATGACCACTGAGACCACCTGCCTGTCTTCGATCTGGCAGACGGACGATGAAATAAGGAAGTGGTACGATATTCACGGAAGGGAGGGCGACTATAAGGAGCTCAAGCCCGCCGACATCGCCTATTACGACAATGTTGTGGACGTGGATCTTTCGAAGATCCGTCCCATGATAGCCCTGCCCTACCATCCCTCAAATGCATATACAATAGAGGAGGTCAACGCAAACCTTAAGGATATAATGCACGAGGTAGAGAAAAATGCGAAGGCTTCCTTCGGAGACAGGGTAAAGGTCGATCTTCAGTCCAAGATAAGGGACGGCAGATTAATGACCGACCAGGGTGTTATTGCAGGCTGCGCAGGCGGCGGCTTTGAAAATATCACCGCTGCGGCCGACATCTTAGACGGCGGCAGCACGGGCAGCGGAGAATTTGCGCTAAGCATCTATCCTGCGTCCATGCCCGTATATATGGAGCTTATAAAAAACGGAGCGGCGGAGAAGCTCATAGGAGCGGGAGCTGTGTTAAAGCCCGCTTTCTGCGGTCCCTGCTTCGGAGCGGGAGACACTCCTTCAAACAACGCCTTCTCGATAAGGCATTCCACCAGGAACTTCCCCAACAGGGAGGGCTCCAAGGTACAGGAGGGGCAGATCTCATCGGTGGCGCTGATGGATGCCCGCTCTATAGCTGCGTCGGCTTTGAATAAGGGAATTCTGACTCCGGCCACCGACGTGGATATAAAGTTCGGAAAATATAAGTATTTCTTTGATAAGAGCATATATGAGAAAAGGGTATATGATTCCAAGGGAGAGGCTCATCCTGAAGAAGAACTGAAGATGGGTCCGAATATCAAGGACTGGCCCAAGATGTGCGAGCTTACGGACAACCTCTTATTGAAGGTAGTCTCTGAGATCCACGATTCTGTAACTACGACAGACGAGCTCATTCCCTCGGGAGAGACGTCCTCCTATCGTTCAAACCCCTTAAGGCTTGCGGAGTTTGCCCTTTCCAGGAGGGATCCCGAGTATGTGGGAAGAGCGAAGACCGTTCAGACCTTCGAGTTTGCAAGAGAGGAAGGCAGCGATGTATTTGAAGGGCTTCTTAATATAAATGAGGAGCTTCGGTCGGTAGTTGACGCCGTAAAATCCCAGTTTGCCGATATGTCACCGACGAATACCGGGATAGGCTCCACCATATTTGCGGTAAAGCCCGGAGACGGTTCCGCCAGGGAACAGGCGGCCTCCTGCCAGAAGGTATTGGGTGGCTGGGCGAATATTGCGAATGAATACGCCACCAAGCGTTACAGGAGCAACCTTATAAACTGGGGAATGCTTCCGCTTCTGATTTCAGGGGATCTTCCTTTTGAAAATTCAGACTATATCTATCTGCCAGGAATAAGGAAGGCCGTGGAAAATAAGGATAAGACGATAGAGGCCTATGTGGTAAAGGGTAATGCCCTCAAAAAGTTCGAAATGAGTCTGGGAGAGCTGACGGACAACGAAAGACAGATCATTCTCGACGGTTGCCTTATCAACTTCAACAGGATCAAGTAAGATGGATGATATATATGAAATAGAGGAGACAGAGGAAGCTGCCAAAGAGAGCAGCGTTGTCTCCATTGTGGACGCCATAGGGCTAAACGAGGGCGTGGACAGTTGGCAGACGGTAACCCTCCTTTACAATTCCGCGCTCAAGGAGATCGGGACGAAGCTGGAGATATTGAATGACGAATTCCAGCATGTTCACAGGTATAACCCGATTGAGCATATCAAGTCCAGGATAAAGACGGCTGAGAGCATCGTAAAAAAGCTGAAGAAAAGAGGCTACGAATCTACCATTGAGAATATGGTAAAATTCGTCAACGATATAGCCGGAATAAGGATAATCTGCTCCTTTACCTCGGATATATACAGGATAGCGGAAATGCTCGCGGGGCAGAACGATATAAGGGTGCTCTCCATAAAGGACTATATTAAAAATCCCAAGGAGAGCGGGTACAAGAGCTACCATATGATAGTGACCGTACCCATCTACCTTTCGGACGGCGCGGTAGACACCAAGGTAGAGATACAGATACGTACCGTAGCAATGGACTTCTGGGCGAGCCTCGAGCACAAGATAAACTATAAATTCGAAGGCGAGGCTCCCGAGCATATAAAGAGGGAGCTCTACGAGTGCGCGGAGATGGTATCCGACCTGGATGCACGTATGATGTCGCTTAACGAAGAGATTAAAGAATACGCGGAGGGCGCTTCGGATTGAACCGGAGCGCCCACTATACCCCTATAAAAGAGGAGTGGCAGCAGATAAAGGAAAATCCCTTATCCGCTGCCTATTATGAAAAAATTATCATTGCGATGAGAACCTTATTTATTAACTGTATACATCATAGCAACAGTATGTGAATAAAATATGAACAGAATGTTAACATATAGTAAAATGTAACAAAAAAACTGAAATCAAGGGAATTGTTTAGTACAATATTTACATATAATTTTAAAAGGAGGTTTGTATCATGGACGATTTTATGGAAAAATTGCTCAAAGAGGTATCGCAGGATACAAACAACATTGGAAATATGAATGGCGGACAGCCGCCCAGGATGCAGCAGCCCGGGGCGCCCTATCCCGCAGATAATATGAATAATAACTATAAGATACGCCAGCCCGGCGGGAATATGACCGTTACTCCGCTGCAGAGCACACAGCCGCTTCCCAATATGCCCCAGTTCGGAATGCCCCAGCCCAATGCTCAGGGCATGCCCCAGGGTATACAGGTTCAGCCGATGCAGCCCGGAGCCGGTCCGCAGATGCAGCAGATGGGCGGGCCTCAGCCTCAACAGCAGCCCCAGCAGCAGCCGCACCCTCAAATGAACCCGCAGCAGCCGATGGGAGCGCCGCAGATGCAGCAGGTACCTCCGCAGATGCAGCCCCGGGGTCCGATGCCGGGGATGAATCC
>CAMNBW010000104.1 GCA_946533525.1 uncultured Lachnospiraceae bacterium | reverse complement strand
AGCTTCTGGGCCTGATTGGGGGAGCACCCGGTACGGGTCTGAAAATCCTCCACCGATACGAACTCTCCCGCATCCAAAGTGGCTCTGATGGAATTTACAAGCTCGTCCGCCTGAGCTTCTCCCAGGCCCTCCACCGTCTTAAGCGACGGCATTATCCTTTTATCGTCCACCTGTTTAAAATACTTCGCATCTACGACCTTTAAGTCTATCGGGGCGAATTCAAAGCCTCTGGCGTACATCTCCTCGATGAGCCTCATATCCCTTATCTGGTCCTTCTCAGTGGCCGAAAGGTTCTTTCTCTCCTTCTTAAGCTGCTTTTCCTTGTCGAGAAGCTTGTCCAGCGTTTCCGTAAGAGTATCCGCCCCGGTACACATGGTGGCATAGTCGATGATCCCGGCCCTTATGGAGAAAAAGCCCGAATAATAGGCCAGGGGCCTGTTTATCTTAAACCAGGCTACCCTCCAGGCCATCATTACATAGGCCGCGGCATGGGCCTTCGGGAACATATACTTTATCTTAAGACAGGAATCTATGTACCAGTCGGGCACCCCGACCTCGATCATCGCTTCCTTCATCTCCGGCTTCAGACCCTTGCCCTTTCTTACAGACTCCATTGTGGAAAAGGACAGGGCCGGATCCATGCCCTTTGCGATAAGATATATCATAATATCGTCACGACAGCAGATACAGTCCGACAGGGTCTTATTCATATTGTTTACAAGCTCCTGGGCGTTGCCCGTCCACACATCGGTTCCGTGGGAAAGCCCGGAAATCCTTATAAGATCGGAAAAATACTGAGGATTTGTATCCACGAGCATCTGAATAACAAAGTTTGTACCGTACTCAGGTATCCCGAGGGTCCCGGTCTTTACCCCCCTTATGTCCTCGCTCTTTATCCCCAGCGGCTCCGGCGAGGTAAAAAGCTTCATTACCACCGGATCGTCAAACTTGATGTCACTAAGCTGCACCCCGGTAGCATCCTGCAGAAACCTTATCATCGTCGGGTCGTCGTGCCCGAGTATATCGAGCTTCAAAAGGTTGTGGTCAATGGAATGGTACTCAAACTGTGTCGTGACTATGTTGACCTTCATATCGTTGGCAGGCCTCTGCACGGGGGTAAAGGTATATATCTCCTCCCCATGGGGCAAAACGACGATACCTCCCGGATGCTGACCCGTCGTCCTGGCTATACCCACACAGCCGTTAGCCAGCCTGAGCTTCTCGGCACGCCTCTCGGAAGTCCCGTAATGCCCGTAGATTATGGCATCCGACTTCCCCAGGGATTCCTGCCGCTCCATAAGCGCTTCGGGGTCGTCATTATATTTCCCGTTTAATATATCGTCCTGGTGTTTATCATAAAAATAATTTACATAGCCTATGGCCGTCTTATCCGCCAGCGTTCCCACGGTTCCGGCGCGGAAGGTCTGACCCGCCCCGAAAATGACCTCGGTATATTTATGCGCCTTGGACTGGTAATCTCCCGAGAAATTGAGGTCTATATCAGGCTCCTTGTCCCCCTTGAAGCCAAGGAAGGTCTCGAAGGGAATATCAAAGCCGTCCTTAATGAGGGGCTGTCCGCAGTTGGGACAGACCTTATCCGGCATGTCGGCTCCGCACATACCCTTGTTCGAATACTCCTTAACCTCCTCGGAATCGAAATCATAATAGTGGCAGTTCGGGCAGATATAGTGGCTGCTAAGGGAATTGACCTCCGTAATACCCGCCAGATAGGCCACAAAGGACGAACCTACCGAGCCTCTCGAACCCACCAGATAGTTGTCCTCGTTGGATTTCCAGACCAGCTTCTGGGCTATAACGTAAAGCACGGCGTAGCCGTTCTGAATAATGGAATTAAGCTCCTTTTCTGTCCTCTCCTCCACCTGTCTGGGGAGCTTTTCCCCGTAGATCTCATGTGCTTTTGAATAACAGATGTTTCTTAATATCTTATCCGAATTTTCAATGACCGGTGGACATTTGTCGGGCCGCACCGGAGATATTCTGTCTATCATCGAGGCTATGAGATTCGTATTTGTGACCACCACCTCCTGGGCCTTCTCCTCGCCGAGATACTTGAATTCCTCCAGCATCTCCTCGGTTGTATGAAGGTACAGCGGCCCCTGTTCGTCAGCGTCGTCAAATTCCCGGTTCGTCATTATTATCCGGCGGTATATCGCATCCTTCGGCTCAAGGAAATGCACGTCTCCGGTGGCGCAGACCGGCTTTCCGAGCCTGTCCCCGAGTTCGACGATCTTACGGTTAAAGTTCCTTAGCTCCTCCTCGGTATAGTTATTCCCATTCCTTGTAAGATACCCGTTATTTCCCAGCGGCTGTATCTCAAGATAATCATAAAAGAGCGCTATACGCGCCAGTTCTGAGTCCAGGGAGCCTCTTAATATCTCCGAGAAAAGCTCTCCCGCAGAGCAGGCGCTTCCCACTATCAGCCCTTCCCTGTATTTAATAAGCTCGCTCTTTGGGATCCTGGGTCTTCTTGCATAGTAATTGATGTAAGAAAGACTAACCAATTTATACAGATTAATGCGTCCGATCTCGTTTTTTGCCAGCAGGATGATATGATGGGTAGGCAGATTTTTTATCGCCTTTGGAGTCATTTTATCAATAGCCATAAGCTCTTCTATCGTTCTGACCTGTTTTGCCTCCAAAAGCTCACATAGCCTTATAAAGCACTCCGCCGTAGCTTCGGCATCGTCCACCGCCCTGTGGTGATTTTCCAATGTCACGTTCAGAGCCTCCACCACAGTATCGAGCTTGTAATTCTTTAAATTGGGCAGGACGATACGCGAAAGGGAAACCGTATCAATTATCATCGGATCAAAATCCATTTTTGCGTCCCATGCGTTCTTCCTGATAAAGCCCGTATCAAAGGACGCATTGTGGGCCACTACCCCCGAATCCCCGATAAACTCAAGAAAATCCGGAAGTATATCTGATATTACCGGCGCATCCTCCACCATCTCATCCGAAATATGAGTGAGATTCTTTATCCTGAAGGGTATCGGCCTTTCGGGATTCACAAAGGTGCTGAAGCGGTCAGCTATCCTTCCGCCTTCAACCTTGACCGCGCCTATTTCTATTATCTTGTCGTTTTCGGCCGACAAACCTGTGGTTTCTATATCAAAGACCACAAAGCTGCCGTTTAAGGGGTGCTCCTTCGCCGTATCACTCCCCGGCATATTTAAGACAGCCTTTTTCAGGTCGTCCACAAGGTAGCCTTCCACCCCGTATATCATCTTGAATTCAGGGTCAGCCGGCAGGGAATGGGCCGCTATGGGAAAGGCCTGCACATTCCCGTGGTCGGTTATGGCAAGAGCCTTCATCCCCCAGCCGCTGGCCTTCTTTATGATGTCGGAAACCGAGCTCACTCCGTCGTATTCACTCATCTTGGAATGGCAGTGAAGCTCGACCCTTTTAACTGTCGCCTCATCCTTTCGTTCTATCGTAAATTCAGGGATCTTCTTTATCCCATATATCTTCTGAAGGGTATTTTCCCTCTCGAAGCGATCCGCCATATATATGCCCTTCGCCTTTACAAAAAGGGTGGGCTTCCCCTTTTCCAGGTCCTTTCCGCCGATCAGGGAATAAAATTCGTCATGATCCTCCGCATTGATAAAGACCTTGAGGCTTAGCGAATCGGTCATATCCGTAAGATAAAGGGTTATAACAAACTTTGTGCCCTGGGCTATCTCCTTCTCGGCATAGCCGAAAAGCCTTCCCCTGACGCAGACACTCTCCTCCATATCCCCAATCACTGAAGAAAGCGGCCTGGTTTCGTCCTTAACGTCTCTTCCGTAGATAACATCGGGATCCTTTGAATTAATAAAACCGCTGCCCTTTGGCTTTGACGCTCCCTGCTCACCCTTATCCTGCTTTGTGCCGGCGTTATTATCGGCATTTTTTCCGGAGTCCGTTCCGGGATTCTCCTGCGCTGCACTCATTACATCATCCCCGCCGGCTGCCTGTCCCGCAGAATCTTCTTCATAGGAGCTTCCGTGGGCGAGCTGCATCAGGGTCTGTCTCAGGCTTTCTTCCTCCATTGCCCTCTCGGGCTCCGCATCCTTCTTTTCGTACCTGACCTTGACTGCAACGCCCAGATTGCAGCGCTCATTTAAAACCTCGTCAAAGTAATCGATAAGGTTTCTCTCCTCCCGGTGGGCGATCACATTATCCGGCAGGGTCAGCACAATGCTGCCCTCCTCAGAGGTATCTATCCCGGTATGCCTGTAAATATTAAAAGTAACGGGAGAAACCCTCTTAAGCTCCTCCTCCATGCTCTCGGAATAGGCCTCCAGCAGTGTATTTACGTTATACTGGGCCGACAGCTTAAAGCGCACGTTTATCCTGACCCGGGTATCGTACCTCCCGAGCAGCTTTTCTATGCTGTTTTGCGTCTTTTTTATTTCCTTGTCCGGTATGATATTCGGGCTTTGAAGATATATCTCAACGATCTTATGGTCTCTGCTGGTCCTTATCCTGCTGACCCCGGTTTCCCCGAAGAGGGCTCCCGTCTCTCCTCCCAGTTTCAGTGCCGGAAATACCTCATAGAAGGGCTTTATCGAGTTCATCCTTTAACGCTCCCAACAATTCACTCTCCGGCAGTTTCTTTAATATCTCGCCTTTCTTAAAGATGAGACCTTCTCCGTCTCCGCCCGCTATGCCAAAATCCGCTTCCCTGGCCTCTCCGGGGCCGTTTACCGCGCAGCCCATAACTGCCACCTTTATATCGGCGTCATAATTCGCCACCATCTTTTCCACCTTTCCCGCCAGGTCGATCAAGTTGATCTTCGTCCTTCCGCAGGTGGGGCAGCTTACTATTTCCACTCCTCCGCGCCTTAATTTAAGGCTTCGAAGCAAAATCTTAGCGCTCCGTATCTCCTCGACAGGGTCTCCGGTCAGCGATACCCGTATTGTGTCGCCTATACCCTCATAGAGGATTATTCCCATGCCTATGCCCGACTTTAAATTCCCGCTCAACAAAGTTCCGGCCTCAGTTATCCCGACATGCAGCGGATAATTGGAGGCTTTCGCCATGAGCTCGTAGGAATGCACGCACATGAGTACGTCAGAGGATTTGATGCTTATTACGATATTGTCGTAATCCTCATCCTCTATCATATGCACCTTGTCCAGGGCGCTCTCCACGAGTCCCTCGGCCGTAACTCCATTATTTTTCTCAATTATTTCCTTTTCCAGCGAGCCGGAGTTGACTCCGACCCTTATGGGTATATCCCTTTCCTTTGCGGCCTTTACTACAGCGGCAAGCTTATCCCTGCCTCCGATATTTCCGGGATTTATCCTTATCTTATCGGCCCCGTTTTCAATGGCGGCTATGGCCATCCTGTAGTCAAAATGAATATCCGCTACCAGCGGTATATGGATCCTTTTTCTTATTTCCGAAAGAGCCGCCGCTGCAGCCTCATTAGGCACAGTGCAGCGTATTATCTCGCAGCCTGCCTCCTCGAGCCTTAGAATCTGCTCTGTGGTCGCTTCCACATCCGCCGTGTCTGTGTTCGTCATGGACTGGATAAGTATGGGCTCCCCGCCTCCGATACATACGTCTCCAATCCGCACTTTTTTTGTATTGTCCCTGTACATACGCTCCCTGCTTCTCCTCAAGATATTGTCTGTTTTATGATTCTAATGCAGGCTATTTTGTATGTCAATGAACAGTTATTACAATATCAGTAGTCAGCCAGACCACTGAACTGCAACGCGCCCGGCGCAAGTGCGTGGCCCGGCGATGGACAGCAATTTCAAAACCACTTTTTTAAGAAGTCTGCCACTTTTTCGAAAAAGCCTTTTTCATGGCTTGCAGCCTCACTATTTTCATTTTCCCGCTCACCGCCGCTTTCATTTGTCTTTTCGTCGGTAAGCTTTACTTCCTGAACTGTATCCTTCACAGCCTTTTTTTGCAGCTCGACCCTTCCGGCCACTGCATTAAGCACAGGCGCAGTCCTCTTTATCGCAAGCGTATTGCTGGAGATTATAGTCTCCACCGAGCCCTCGTTACTCCGGACCTTATTGGAGCTAATTATAAATTCAGCCTTTTCGCTGCTGGATCTTCCCAGCTCATCCGTCGCCACGAGCTTCAGCACATATTTCCCGGGCTCCTCCAGATAGCTGCCGTCATATTCCTGCCCGTTTAGCAGGACCTCGTAATCCACATGTGAATAATCGCTTAT
>CAMNBW010000103.1 GCA_946533525.1 uncultured Lachnospiraceae bacterium | reverse complement strand
TCCCTGTCAAACTTAAGGAGCTTCTGTCCCTTTGTAACCTTGTCTCCCTCAGCCACGAAGGGCGTGAAACCGTCTCCGTTCATCTCAACCGTATCAACGCCGACATGTATAAGGAGCTCCATATCTCCGGCGCCGTCAATTCCTATTGCGTGCTTGCTGTCGGCAACTGAGGATATTTCACCATCCATAGGGGCATACACTACGCCTTCCTCCGGCTCAACTCCAATACCCTTGCCCATAGTACCGGAATTGAAGGTCGGATCATTGATCTCGGTGTAGGGGATGACCTTTCCCGCAACGGGCTGTACCAGCTCTCCCGCAGAGGATTTGAATACTACATTGTTGATGAAATCACCGGCTGTGTCCTCTTCTGCGGCTGCTGCCTTGCCGCCCTCGTCTCCTGATGCGTCTGCGTTTTCATCAGTCTCTTCCTTCCAGAGTACAGTTGCAAGAGCGAAGGCGATACCGCCTGCTATAGCCAGTAATAAGGTGTACTGAACAGGCTTGTCTATCGTAAGGTAGCCGGGTATTCCGGTCACTCCGTATGCCTTTGCCCCGATACCGGTGATGGCTCCGAAGAGTGCTCCCACCGCTCCGCCTATCATACCTGCGATGAAGGGCTTGAAGAAACGCATATTTATACCAAAGATCGCGGGCTCCGTAATTCCAAGTGCGGCTGACAGTGAAGAAGGAAGGGCCACTACCTTGGTCTTGTGATTTCTCGCCTTGATGCCGATTGCCAGACAGGCCCCGAACTGTGCAAAATTAGCCGCCGAAGCAATGGGCATCCAGGTATTCAGGCCTGTAGAAGCAAGCATACCGGCTTCGATTATATTGTACATGTGGTGAAGACCCATTACGACTGTCCAGGGGTATATCGCGCCCATTATGCAGGCTCCCACGGGATTTCGAACGAGGACCTGCGCTCCTGCCAGCACCCAGGTCTCAAGCTGTGCGAATATAGGGCCAATGATCGTAAAGGTAAGGAAGGTGGTTGCAAGCACGGTGCAAAGAGGTGTTACAAACAGATCTATCATCTCCGGTACATGCTTATGCAGCCATTTCTCCAACTGGCACATAAGCCACACTGCAATGACTACCGGGATAACATGTCCCTGATAACCCACCTGACGTACATTAAAGAAGAGCAGGTGCCAATAGTTTATGGTAGCATCTGCTGAACCCACAGCCCATGCGTTCAACAGGTTGGAGTGTATCATTGCCAGACCGATAACCGCTCCGAGGAAGATATTTCCTCCGAAGACCCTGGCCGCAGAGATCGCAACGATAACGGGCAGATATGCAAAGGCCGTATTGGCGATCATGTCCAGGAAGCCGTACCAGTCTGTCCCCGCAAACCCGGGTATCGCCTTTCCAAGCGCCTCGATAAGTCCCATCATAAGACCGGAGGCCACGATTGCCGGAAGTATAGGTACAAATACGTCTCCGAGGGCCTTAAGCATCCGCTTCCATACAGGCTGCTTTGCTGCCGCCGCTGCCTTTACATCATCCTTGGTGGCTGCGCTCATCCCCGTAACCGAAAGGAATTCGTCATAAACCTTGTTGACGGTTCCTGTTCCTATGATAAGCTGCAGCTGACCGTTGTTTTCAAACATTCCCTTGACTCCCTCAACATCCTCGAGAGCCTTCTTGTTGATCTTGTCATTGTCCTTTATGACAAGCCTGAGTCTTGTTGCGCAGTGTGCCGCCTGGGCGATATTGTCTCTTCCCCCGATATTTGCGACTATCTGCTCAGCGCATTTGCGGTAATCAAGTGCCATATCCTTTTCCTCCACTATGATTTTAGAAACAAGTGTGCGTGTGACTGAAATCGTTTTCACTTAATATTCATTTTATTTTCAATGTACCTATGTGTCAATTTGGCATAATGCCGATTTTATACATTGTTTTTTGTGTGAAATAACTAAATGCCCTGTCTTAAGATTCCCCGCACAAGCCGCCTTACCTTACGCCAGTGCAGCTAATTAAAATACTACACACTACACCAATCCCAGCTCTGCAAAGCCCTGTGCGAGGCCGTCCTCCCCGACAGCCGGGCAGACCATATCCGCCTTTTCCTTCAGCATTTCCGCCCCGTTTTCCATACACACTCCGCAGCCCACCGCCTCTATCATCTCCAGGTCATTCATGCTGTCACCGAAGCCGATAGTATCCTTTATATCCACGCCGAGCTCCTGAGCTATAAGTCTGACTCCCTTACCCTTGTCAAATTTCCGGTTTATGAGCTCTCCGTTTATGCAGCTGTGTTCCTTTACCTCCTGCATCACAAAGTTGAATTCGTCCTCCAGCGCCGCCTTTGCCTCGTCCAGCATTTTGCTGTCCGTACACATCACAACGACCTTGTATATAGGACTTCCATCGTATTCCTGCATGGGCCGGATCCCGAGGTTTGAGGCCAGTGCCTTCCTCCAGCGCTCGATCTCGCTGTTCCCCTCCCCCTGGGCACTTAAAAATTTGTCAAGATTTTCGTCTCCCCAGGAGCCTCCCTCTGATTCAATGGTACAAAAAACGCCGTTTCTGTGCAGGGTATCGAGGGCCGTATCTCTCTGCTCAGCCGTCATCGGGCAATCGTACAAAAGCCTGTCTCCGAGCTTGACGTACCCTCCCCCACAGCCTATATAGCCGTCAAAGCCATATTTTAAAAGAGGGGCAAGCATCGCAGGATTTCTTCCTGTGCACAAAAATACTTTATTTCCTTTTTCCTGTGCAGCCCTGATAGCCTTCAGCGCGCTCTCCGGCGGAGTATTTTCCCCGGGCCTGGTCAAGGTTCCGTCTATGTCCAAAAAAATTAGCTTCATGATCCTTACAATGACTCCCTTTCTATAATGTCATATCCCAGCATTATCTGCCTGACCGGGATGTTTTTCCCGTTTTTTTCAATGAACTGTATAAGCGTTTCCATCGCCTCGATGCCGCATTGCTTATAATATAAATGCACGCTGGTAAGCTGGGGCCTTGCTATAACGTCGGCCCAGCTGTCTCCTATACCCGCAATGCTTATGTCCGCAGGTATCTGTTTGCCGGCCTCCCTTATTGCGCTCATGGCTCCCAGGGCGATAAAGTCGCTTGCACAGATCACTCCATCCGTATCCGTACTGCGCTTTAATATCTCCTGCATTTTAAGCCTGCCGCTCTCCGAGCTGAATTCCGCTGTGACGCTGGTAAGACTGACCTTTCCGCCCTCAAAGGAGTTAATGGCCGCCTCCACTCCGCGCCTTCTCTCCCGGCCTGCCGCCGCGTCCTCCTCAGTGACCCCTATATAGGCGATATTGCGTCTGCCCTTTGAGAGCATCCTCCCGGTCAGCTCCCTCATCGCATTAAAATCATCGTGGTAGACGCAGGGAACTCCGGAAAAATTCTGTCCGGTCACGACTATGGGTACGGGACATTCCTCCATGGCGCTCCTAAGCGCCGGAGTCATTACGGTTCCCATGAGGATTATTCCCTCCACCTTATTTCGCTCCATAGCCTTTATATATTCTATCTCGCGGTCCCTGTCCCCGTCTGTACAGCCAAGTATTAGGATATATTTCGTCTCCCTCGTCCTGTCAGCGATTCCCGACATGATATGTGAAAACGAATCGGAATGGATATGCGGAACGATAACTCCTATCTGCCCGCTCTTTCCCGTGCGCATTATCTTTGCGCTCACGCTCGGCGCAAAACCCGTCTGCTTTACCGCCTTCTGTATCTTCTTTCTCTTGTCCTCGCTCAAAGGACCCCCATTAAAATACCGGCTCACCGCCGAAGGGCTCACCCCTGCTATATCTGCAACTTCCCTGATCGTCATGAGCTTCTCCAATCATTTGAATTTGGTAAGCAGCCATTTAAAACCAAAGCCCTCGAGGTTCACTCCCTGAGCCTTCAATGCCCTGTCTTCGAGCATATCCTTATAGTCCTCCACCTCATTTATCCACGCGATCTGGGGCTCCGGACTGAAATTGAACAGCCCTATAAACTTTTCTCCGCGGTAATATCTTCCTATTCCAAGCACGTGATCATTATAGGTCTCAACCACCCAGGCATCCGCCCCGGTTTCAAAAACAGCGTATTTTGATCTCAGACTAAACAGCTCTCCTATGGCGTTAAAGATCCTGCCTTCTCTGGAGCGCCTATTCGTCCGTTTACCCACCGATTTCCAGTCGAGCCTGCCCCTGTGCAGATAGCGGCTGTCCTCCGCCTTTAAGGGGTCATCATGATAGCTGTAGTCATTGAGCTGGCCTACCTCGTCTCCGCTGTAGAGAACAGGTATGCCGCTCTGGGAAAAGAGAAAAGCGTGCAGCATTATATCCAGCTTTATCCCCCGCTCCAGCTTCTCAGCGTTCCCTTCGTACTCTGCTGCCTCTATCCCGCAAAGGGAGGCCGTGGTTCCGCAAAGTCTGGCATCTCCGAGCCTTATATCGTCGTTATAGAGCTCCCCTCTGGAATCGCTTCCCGGATAAGCCCCCTTTAAATAGTCGTTAAGAAATCTCTTGTGAGCCACCTCTTCCAGACCGAACTGCTTTAAATAGTCATAGTCCAGCCCCCAGCCAATGTCATCGTGACAGCGCAGATAATTTAAAAAAATATACTGCCTGGGCAGGGAAAATACTTTGTTTAACTGATCCTTTAAAAGCCGCACATCCTTCGTGGCGACTGTATGCCAGGTCGTCGCCATTGTCGTAACGTTGTATAACATATTGCATTCCGGCTTCTCGAGGGTTCCAAAATACGGTACGACCTTTGACGGCTCCATTACCACCTCGCCTAAGAGCACCGTTCCGGGACAGACTACCTCCACAGCCATCCGCATTATCCTGACCAGAGTGTGCACCTGGGGGAGATTCCGGCAGTTGGTTCCCAGTGTCTTCCAGATATAGGGCACTGCATCGAGACGGATTATATCCACTCCCTGATTGCATAGATACAGCATGTTCGCTGTCATGTCATTAAATACTGTAGGGTTTCTGTAATTGAGATCCCATTGATAGGGATAGAAGGTCGTCATCACGACCTTTGAAGCCTCCGGACACCAGCTGAAATTTCCGGGTGCAGTCGTGGGAAAAACTTCGGGCATCGACTTTTCAAACTCATTGGGAATCCCCCAATCGTCGAAGAAAAAGTATCTGTCCTGGTACTCCTTCTCCCCGTTTTTGGCATGCTTCGCCCAGTCATGCTCCTCGCTGGTATGGTTCATGACAAAGTCCAGGCAGACACTTAAGCCCCTGTCATGGCAGGCCTGAGAAAGCTTTGCGAGATCCTCCATCGTTCCGAATCTGGGATCCACGTTTCTGAAATCCGCCACGGCATAGCCGCCGTCGCTTCTGCCCCTGGGGCTCGTTAAAAGCGGCATCAGGTGTATATAATTGACCCTGCATTCCTCAAGATAGTCCAGATGGGAGGCAACGCCCTTTAAGTTTCCCGCGAAGCAGTCTACATACATCTGCATCCCGAGCATTTCATTGCCCGTATACCAGCCGGGATCCTCTATCCTTGAAAGATCCCAGTCTCTGAGCTTCCTGTTTCTCGCACTGTAATACTCATACAACATCCTGCAAAAATAACTGAAGGCATTGTCGTCGTTGTATAGCTCCTTGTAGAGCCACCTCATTTCGTCGATATGCGTATTTAAGCGCTCAGTGAAAACCCTGTCCATTTTTTCTTCCGACAAAATCCACACCTCCATTTATGGTGAATATTTAGTGCAAACGATTTCAATCACAATTATATAAAAAGCCCTGCTCCTTGGCAAGACAATTTATACCTTTTTAAGCCTCGTTCAGGCTCTTAATTGTAAGACTTAAAACCGTAATGTCGTCAAACTGGGGATCCTCGCCCACATGGCGGTCGACGGCCTCTACTATCGTTTCACAAAGACTGCGGTCATCCTCTTCCCGGTGCTCATTCAATATTTCAAGCATCCTATCCTGCCCCAGATTTTTACGGTATGCCTTCGACCATTCGTTCACCCATGTATTATCCTTAAAGGCCTGCGCCTCCATTCCGTTAGACAAAAAACAGGGCCTGACATGGTAAAGACCGCTACTGAGTAAATCGGGGAAGACGGGTCAACGGTGGGTTCAAGGGCATTGACGATCTCCGAAAAGATCATATGGCTGTCAAGGGGAGGGGACAAATGGAAATAAATGTAAAAAAAGAAGAAAACACCACCGTGATCGTGCTGGAGGGTTCAATAAATACCAACACAGCTCCCGCGGCGATCGAGGTTTTTAAGAA
>CAMNBW010000102.1 GCA_946533525.1 uncultured Lachnospiraceae bacterium | reverse complement strand
GGGCTGTCCTTTGAAATATAGGCTCCCTTGTCAAAACCCTCCGCATTTTCATAAATGCGCTCCCTGTCCATCCACTTATTAAAGGAGCCGCAGTGGTTGAAAACTCCGTCTATGATGACCCGTATCCCCTGCTCGTGGGCAGCGGCAACAAACTGCGCAAAAAGTTCATTGCTGGCATCCAGGTTTGCTTTGCTTGTTACCCTCTTTATATATTTCGTCGCCTTGCTGTTTTCATTTTCCCCTTCCTTAAGAAGAGACCCTCCGTCTTCCACTATTCTTCCAAAGTGGGGGTCTATATTGTCGTAATCCTGAATATCATACTTATGGTTCGAGGGCGAGACAAAGAGCGGGTTAAAATAGATCACCTCGACTCCCATGTTCTTAAGATACGGAAGCTTCTGCATGACTCCGGCCAAATCTCCGCCGTAAAACTCCCTTACTCCGAATTCGTCCGGCACCTTACTCCAATCGGTCACCTGTCTGGAATACCCGCCGATATAGTAATACTCGTTGGTCTCCACATCGTTGGAGGGATCCCCGTTAAAAAATCTGTCGGTATAAATCTGGTACATTACCGCACCCCGGGCCCACTTAGGCACCTTAAATCCCGGTATTATCTTAAAATTGTACCAGTCCGAGGTGACCCTTACCGGACCGCGGCGGTCATAGAAGGTCTTAAAGCGCCCCGAGACCACCTCGAAGCAATAGCTTAAGGGCTGGTTGTCCAGCTCCATGCTGACCGTATAATAGGCAAAATCAAAATCCTCCTCGGTTATCGTCATAAGATACCTTTCGCTCCCTTTTAACAGGAAGACGTGGTCTACGTTATTTTTGAAGGTTCTGAATTTGATCGTGACTATGCTGTAGGGGGCAGGCTCGGCAGGCGATATGTAGTCCGCCGTCATATCCGAAAAAAGTGCATTTTTATTAAAGATGGGCCCGGCCACCGCCATATATGCTCTGTTTTTGTCGTTGTTCATCTTTGAATATAAATCCATATCTCCAGTTCCGCCTTTATCTTATATAAAGAATTCAAGTACAAATACAACGCTGCAGGCCCCCAAAGCGACCGTCATAAGCTTAAAGCCCTTTACCGCCAGCAGCAGCGCCGCCGCAAAGCCCGCCATTGCCGCATACATGCTGTTGGTAGCGTAGAATATCGCGGGTACGGTCATGACCGAGAGCGTAACATAGGGCACATAGTACAAAAAGGCCTTGATGTATTTATTCCTGATCTCACTTCTTATCAATGTCAGTGGCAGTACCCTTATAAGATAGGTGACTGCCGCCATTACAAAAATATATATATATGTATTCCCCTGCAAGGAAAACCTCCTGAATAAGCCTGCTTTATTCGTTTTTCTCCCCGGGTATATCCGGGAAGATAACTGCCGCGGCACCGGCGACTATTACCGTTACTATTATTATCCTCATTCCTGCGGAAATATCCCGGAGCACCGGCAGATAATAAAACAGGGTGCTTAAAATTACTCCGGCAAGAACCGCCATAAGTATCTTTTTATCCTCCATGGCAACCGGGACAACTATGGCTACGAACATTCCGTACAGAGCCACCCCCAGAGCGCTTATCAGTCTGTCGGGCAATATCTGTCCCGAATAAGCTCCAAGAAAGGTTCCCAAAACCCAGCCAAATACGGAGATCAGTATGGCGCCGTAGCTGTAAAACGGGCTTAGACGGCCTTTTCTGGCTGCGGAAATCCCGAAGATCTCATCCGTCATTCCGTAGGCGATACCCATTCTGTGTCCGGTTCCCACGCTGCTGTCCAGCTTCTGGGATATGGCCGCGCTCATAAGAGCATATCTTAAATTTATGACAAGCTGCACCGCCGCCATCTCTATATATGTACCGCCGGCCGTCATCACCCCGAGACCGGCAAACTGCCCCGCGCTGGTTACGTTTAAAAGAGATATGGCCGATGCCTCAAAAACCGTCAGCCCTGAAAGCACTGCCTGGATCCCGAAAGCAAAGGAAACCGCCAGATACCCCAGGCAGATAGGTATCCCATCCTTAAGCCCGGCTGCAAACTCCTTGGAATTACTCACTTACCTTTTCCTGCTTCTTTAAAATAATCATCTATGAGCATAATGCTGTCTTCGTACTCCAGATCCTCAACCAGCCTCTCAAGCTTCGCCATGAGCTGCCCTTCATTCTCATTTCTCATCCTGTGCCTTTTAATCCAGTTAATGGTCTCCAGGGCGACATCGATATCGAAATCATTTACGGCAGTCCTAATCGTCACAAGGCTGTCCTCGAACTCGTCCACCGAAAGGGGAGGTGCTTTTTTCTCGTTGTCTTCCGCCTTCTCCTCGGCCGCGAACTCCTTGAGGATCTCCAGATATTCCCTGTAGCGCTTAAGGGTCCTCGGTGCATTCTGCCTGATAAAGGCCGCATCGTCATTTTTGCCGCTCATTTCGAGCTTCAAGGCTTCCTCTGCCAGCTGGGAAGCACCAATGCTTCTGGAAGCGCTCTTCAGTGCGTGTATACGTATGGTGAAGTCCCGAATATCCTCCTGCTCGATGGCTTTTTCCATAAGCTCGATATTATTCTCTATTTCCTCACGGTAGACCTTCATGGTAAAGATATAGGTATCCGGGTCTCCTCCTGTATAGGTAAGCCCCTGCTCTATATCTATATCCTTCGGATCCAGTCTCCTTAAGATCTCCGGTATCTGGGAATTCTCCTTCTTTGGCTCGCCCTCGGTCTCAACGATCTTTTCATCCGGGAGCCACCGCCTGAGCTTTTTAGCCATATCGGTCATATCTATCGGCTTGGCTATGAAGTCGTTCATTCCAACCTGCTTTAAAAGGGTATCCGTCCCCCTTATGGCGTTTGCGGTAAGAGCTATTATGATAAGCTCCTTATCTCCCATATCCTCCCGAATGTATCTTGTGGCTGCGACGCCGTCCATTCCCGGCATCATGTGATCCATAAAGACGATGTCATATCGGGTCTCGCCGATTATCTTTACGGCCTCCTCACCGCTCTGGATAGTATCCACCTGTATCTCAAAGGGCTTTAGCAGACCCTCGGCCACGGAAAGGTTTACCGCATTGTCATCGACTATCAAAACTCTGGCTCCGGGAGCTTTAAAGTTGTAATCATAGGCTCCCTTCATCTTGCCTGCGCCTTCGGCCTTCTCTCCTCCGAAGATGGACATAAGCTTCATTCCGAACTCGGGGCGCTGCATACAGGTATAGCTCTTCTTATCATATTTTTCCGGCGAATTGGTGACAGAGATCACCTGCACTCCCTGATAAGCATTGGAAATATTCATATGCTCGTGGCTCAGGAATTCTTCGTCAATGAAAATATATTTTGCACCGTTCCTTACGGCCTTCATTACGTCAGGAGGATAGGTACACTGTATATCCCTGTTTATCCCTATATCCTTTAAGAGCTGCCTGAAAGCCTCCTCCGACTTGGAGGGCTTAAGGAACGTAGCTGTCCGTATCTCCCCGGGCTTATTGACCGAAATACACTCGGCATAATCCGTAACCTCCAGAGGTATGGTTATGGAAAAGGTGGAGCCCTCGCCATATATACTGCTTACATTTATGGCGCCGTCCATGAGATCCACCAGCCTCTTGGAAATAGACAGTCCCAGGCCTGTGCCCTCCTTATTCCTGTTCTTGTAAACATCCAACTGGTGATAGGATTTAAAGAGCTTTTCCTGCTCTTCCTCCTTGATGCCGATACCGCTGTCCTCGATCTCGGTCTGCATGAGTATGCCGTTATCCTGATTCTCAAAGTCCACCGTGAGCCGCACGCAGCCCTCATCGGTATACTTGACGGCATTATTCAAAATGTTCAGCAATACCTGCTTTATCCTGCCCTCATCTCCCGTAACCCTTGAAGGGAAGTGGGGATTGATCCTTACGATGAATTCCAGATTTTTGTCATGGAACTTCTGGCGCACTATATTTACAAGGTCGTTTATCATGTGGAGAGGTTCGAACTCCGCATAGACTATTTCCAGTGTTCCTGATTCTATTTTCGAGAAATCCAAAATGTCGTTTATTATCTCCAAAAGTCCGTTTCCCGCAGTCTTTATCTGCTGCAGCTCCTCCTGAACCTGAGGTTCGTTGGAATCCCTGAGACCGATCTCCGCCATACCTATAATGGCATTCATGGGTGTCCTGATCTCATGGCTCATATTCGCAAGGAACATTCCCCTTGCGCTGTTAGCCCTCTCCGCCGCCTGCGCACTCTCTTTAAGCCTCTCTATCATTGCCTCCTCATTGGAGAGGTCATAGACGAAGGTCACCGCGCAGAAGGGTTCTCCAAAGGCATCGTGGATATTGTTTGTTACAAACCGGCAGGGAGTTTTGGCTCCCCTTACCGTCCCCTTGTCAAAATAATACTTGGTCTCGTCAAGGGAGCGCCTTATGGCCGTCGCCTCGTCTATGGAGGTATCAAAGAATTCGGACATACTGTGTCCCTTTATCTCTTCCTCGCTCCTGCCCAAAAATCTCAGTGCCGCAGCATTAAGATCTACTATCTTCGTCTCTTCCCCGGCAAGGATGATAAGGGGTGTGGGAATATCCCCTTTAAGTGCCTGCAATGCGTTGGACATGGTCAGCGCGGTATCCAGGTAGTAAACGGTTACGACCGTCAGCAGCGCCGCAGCCAGCACTCCGATAAAGGCGCTGAAGCTGTATGTATCCACCGGATATCCTTTGGGGAATACAATGTCCAAAATAGCGGCAACGATCATGAGGGCGGCAAAGTCGCCTATCATCCTGGCTATAGCCATGTCCCGCTTAAAGCGTATTTTCTTCTTCCACTCCGAGCAGATACGGGCCATATAGGCCATTACCCCGATCATGAAGATAACCGCCGGAAGCCTGAATATCCTTATCAGTCTCAGGTATATTCCCGAATTATCCACCCATAAGGGATATAGTATTCCTCTCAGGCTGAAAACCAGCCAGAACAGGGTAAGGACAGCCTTATGCAGCGTTGTTAACCAATACGGACTGTTGTACCGGTCTGAGGTGATGTACCTTACATAATGGACACAGGCCGTAAAAAAGGCTATCATTCCGCCTTCTGCAACAAATCTGATAATGCAGGCCACAAAAAATGAACCCGAAAACATATATTCAAGCGCGTAGCCCGTATTCCATACAAACAGAGCCCCCGCGGCGACCATCAGATACGCGGCTGCTTTTTCACCCTTGTTCCTGTGGTAAAGATACAGCGCTACCGAGGCCACGGCCGAGGCAAGTATCGTATGCATGCATACCATTACCACCTGCGTTATTGTTGATATATCCGTATTGTTTATCAGAGATACCATAGGTTTGTGCTTCCTTAAATGATCAGAAGGACTTTAGTTCATCATTGGAGTCGTCGCTGTTTTTGTTGATGGAGACGATCTTTACCTCATAGCTTCCGCCGTTATCCAGGGAAACCCGGCAGATGTCCCCTTCCTTGTGTCCCGTTATCGCTCTTCCAAGAGGGGATTCGGTGCTGATATAGTTTTTCAGCGAATCTCCCCTTATGCTCGTTACTATCTTATATTCTTCGGTCTCTTTATCGTCCACGAATTCTATTACGACAAAATCGTTAATGCCGACTTCGTCCTCGGCGGATTCGTCCGATACTATATTGGCAAATCTGAGCATCCTTTCAAGATAGCCTATGCGGCTTTCGTTCTCGTTCTTCGCCTTTTTGGCTGCGTAATATTCAAAATTCTCGCTCAGATCCCCCTGCGCCCTGGCTTCCTTTACCGCCGCAATAAGCTGGGGACGCATAACAAGCTTGCGCTCATCTATTTCTGAACGTATCTTATCTATATCGCTCTGCGTAAGATTTTCAGACTTTACCGCCATGATCGATCCCGATCCTTTCCGCGTAAAATTTTCACATGTTTTTTACACACTTTTGTATTATAACATATATGAAAACAGCCGACCACTTTCGTGGACGGCTGTTTTGGAGAAGGTATTTCTTTCCTCTAAGATATGTATAAATCATATCTTGTATTGGGGGTACATCGTTATTATAATGGTTTCCCCAAAAACCAACAATATGTAGACCTACCAAAAATTATGCACACCGGACATCAATTTTAGGCATTTTCACCACCCAGAATGATTTCGTTCTTAAAAAGCTTTTCGAACTCATCTCTTGAGAGCTTTTCCCTTTTCAGGAGCTCTTCGGCTATACGGATAAGCGCGTCCTGATGCTCGGATATGAGCTTTCTCGCCTTCTCATGGCACTCGCTTAAGAT
>CAMNBW010000101.1 GCA_946533525.1 uncultured Lachnospiraceae bacterium | reverse complement strand
GCATAGACGCTCTTGATATGGTCCATGTACTTGTCCAGACAAGAATTGACCGCATCGAATATATATTCCATATATTCGCTGTAATCCTTAAAGGGTTTTGTTTTCAGCTCAGCATCATACTTTCCCATCTCTTATCTCCTGATCTGTTATCTCCTGTAGTCTTCCTGCTTATGCCCCACCTTAAATATGGCGGTGGCATCAAATACACTGGGTGCTTTATTTAAAGACTTTTCTTCCTTAGACGCAAAAACGCCCTTTTCCTCATTGAGGAAGGGCCTCTTTTCCCATGGCATATATGCCAGACCATCCGGCTCATCCTGATAATAAGGATCGCCGGAGGGCTTCTTTTTTGCCATCTTATCTAATCTCTCGTCCAAATTCATAAGATTATCTAAGCTCCTCCGGATACTCTTCTTCGGGAATCTCACGCATATTAAGATATTCATTTGAGCAGTAACCCGCATGCTCCTCCGCCGTAACGTAAGACCAGTCGTCACCCATCTCCAGCACATATCCCTTTGTGCCGGGCTTCAGCTTGTATATGCTCTTGGACTTGATGTCCGGGGCTTCCCTCATGTGCAGGATGGTCTTCGAGTTTATGGCCGTGAATTCGTAGTAGTGCTTCTCCGGTGCAGGCTCTTCCTCAGTATTTTCCACCAGCACTCCGGGCTCTACGGTGATGGAGCTGTCCTCGTCCATGACCATGGTCTGGGGCTCCTCGGCCGGAACCTCCGCCGGAGGCTCTGCCTCTGACACATTCTCCGAAGCCGTTCCCGTTACGATAGCCTTCTGCAGCTCCGTCCTCTGCGGCCTCTGCAGTGACTCCGCAAACTCTGTCCTCATCTGGAAGATCGAACCCCTGATGTTGAGAAAGGCAACCGCCAGAACCGCAACGGTTATATAGAAGCCCATCATAAATATTATTATTTTTTTATTTCTTTTCTGCTTAAACATCTTTACGTCTTATCTTCACCCTACGCCGGAAGCTGGATATAGATACCCATTCCCTTGCCCTGTGTGCTCTTTGCGTATATCGTTCCGCCATAATACTCCACTATCGCCCTCGCCTGTGAAAGCCCGAGCCCGTTGCCGCTTATGCGGTTGGAACCCTGATAGTTAAGCTCGAATATATGCTTCGTCTCGTCCTCGGGAAGCCCTTCTCCGGTGTCCTTAAGCACAATAAATATATCATCATTTATGGTGGAAATGGTGATTACAAGGGAACCGGCCTTCTTCATATACTTAATGGAATTGTCGATTATATTCCTGAACATGATCTTAAGCCTGCCGGGATCGGCCTTGACTAAAAGGGTATCTTCGGGGGAGGAAACGCTCACGTGAAGATTGGCCGCCCTTGCGCTGTACTCCAGCTCGTCCTTGGCCTGATTGGCAAGCTCTATGATATTTACCGTGGTATTCTTAAGATAGCCTTCGCTCATCGGAGGCAGCAGACCCTTTACATTGGCCTCCGCGGTATCCAGTTTAGCCTTCTCCCGCTCCAGCGCCTTCTTTTCTTCTTCCAGAGTGCTTATATTATTCTTAAGCTCCTCGTTTTCGAGGGAAAGGGCTTCCTTCTCCCTGGAAACCTCCAAAAGCTGGCTCTCGCTCTCCTCGATGGAGTCCTTGAGCCTTTTTACTTCCTCGTTCTTATCCGCCAGCTCCCGGCCTATATCCTGCTGATAGGTGGCGCTGTCCATCTGGTCGTCATGGATATCTGCATAAGTCCTGTATGCAAACAGGATGAGGCACAGACTGTGCAAAAGGAAGAAAAGGATTATAAGATAGATATTGAAGCTGAATAAGCCGTAGGTAGTTAAAACAAAAAAGATACACGCCGCCGCAATCAACAGCTTTTGAAGTAAACTCATTGAAATCGCACTCCCCTTGCCACCGCAAAATATAGATTCATATTATCATAAAAACACAAGCTGTGCCACTCTTTATTATAGTTTAGAACTATAACCGTTACAACTGCCGAAATTATTTTTTCTTATTTTTTATCGAGCTCCACCACCCTGCAGGTGACCTTGAGCCGCTCCGCCGTATCCAGGTCGTGGGTAGCCATTATGACCGTGGTCCCATGCCTGTGTATTAGCTCCATAAGGGTCATTACCTCGGCTGAGGACTTGGGGTCCAGGTTTCCCGTGGGCTCGTCCGCCAAAAGCACCATTGGGTTATTTATAAGCGCCCGGGCCAGGCAGACCTTTTGCTTTTCTCCGCCGGAAAGCTCCCTCGGGTACCTTCTGTGGAGGTTGTCTATCCCCATCATCGTCAGTATGTCCGTGATCTTCTTTTCGGCATTCTTGCCGTGCCCGCCCGTAAGGGACAGGACTAAAGAGAGATTTCCGTATATCGTATATTCCTCAAAGAGCTTGAAATCCTGGAAGACAACTCCTATCTTCCTTCTGTAATCCGGTATGAGCGCAGGAGTGATCTTTGAAAGTACGTATCTGTCTACCGTTATCTCCCCCGAATCGGGCTCCGTCTCCTTTATGAGCATCCTTATAAGCGTGCTCTTGCCGACTCCGCTCTTTCCCGTCAGAAGGACGAATTCCCCGTCCTCCACATCCAGATTGAAATCAGAAAAAAGAGGGGAATCATTCCCCTCAAAATCTTTGCAGACGTTTTTAAAGCTTATCATCTCACCTTATAGTAAGGACCTTATCAAACCCGGTCACTCTGAAAACATCCTGTACAGAGGGAGCTGCATTGATAACTATCATGCTTCCGCCCTTTGAGGCTGCGGTCTTCTGCCCAAGGATCAGAGCCCTCAGACCTGCACTGGAGATGTAGTCGACCCTCTCCATATTTATAACAATATTCTTATCCTTTTGGAAGGACTTAAGGACCGCATTCTGGAATTCTCCGCTGGTAAGGGTATCTATCTTCCCCTCTACATTAAGCTGCAGTCTGTCCTCGCCTTTGATTTCTTCGATCGTCATTGTATAATTCCTTTTTTAACTTTTTAAACCTTCAGGATCCGTCAATAATTAATTGCCGGCTCCTTAACTTAAAACTATCGTTCCATCCAGTGAAGTACCCTTATCGAGAATAGCATCCGTCTGCTCGGGCAGCTTCGCATTGATGTCAAGATATGAATTAGAATCAATTATAACATGTTCATCCATTTGTGCAATATTAAGTCTCGTTCTTGCGGGAACAAATTGCCTTAATATATAAATGAGCTGGTGCCTTAGGTCCTCGTTAAGCTGTCCCTTGATGAGCACTGTCACGTCGTAGATGCTCTTTGGCTTAAAGCCGGCAGGCACCTGTGCATTCTCCTTCTTAAGCCAGGAGCGCACAAGGTTATGCTCGATTATTATGCAGTCGTCATTTAAGATTATCTGAAGGATCCGCTCCATCGCGGCCCTGGTGCCCTTCATCTTGTTTAAGCTGTAGGCTTCCCTGACAATGCTGCGGATGACCTCTTCCTTTAAGTACCCGCCTTTTAAGTCTATCCCCATCCAGCTTGCGTACTCCACTAAAAGCTCCACGGGACAGATGTCAAGGTTAAGCATATCGGGAAGATGGTCTATCTCATCGTCAAAGTCATTATATATGCTCGAAAAGATGGACATATATCTGTGGAAGAAGCTGTTCCTCTCCACATAGATCTCGGGGAAGGTGTCCATGAAATTATCCCCGATGCTGTCCACGAAGAGGTTAGAGATCACCATATCCCCTTCTCCGGTAACCTCTATGGCAAAGTAGAGATACTGGCCCTCGAGCTCGTAGAGCAGCACGTCGTCGCTTCCCACAAACCTCTTTGCCCCCATCCTTTTTAAGAGCAGGATCTTATCCTGGGAATTGATTTCGCTGTCGGTAAAATACTCATTGAGCCTGATATATTCTCCGTTATATTCAAAGGTATCAAAATTCACCGCCGCGGCATAAATACAGCAGACCACCTCGCCGTCGTAAACGGCCTTAAAGGAGATCCGTCCCCATCTTGCCCCGGTATCTATTCCGTCTATACCTCTCAAAAATATACAGTGATACAGCGACTCACTGTTAAGCTTAAGTTCCCCGGTCTGCTCGTCTAAGTCAAAACCGTCGAGATACCCCTGCCTTATTCTGTTTTTCCTGATCGAATATCTGGGCATTCCTAAACGCTCCTTTATTGTTATCGTGACCCTGCGAAATTACGCCACCACTTATTCGTCATATGTAACGATCTCTAAGTCGATCTGTCCCGGATAGAGCAGGCAATTCTCCTCAGGATAAATATCCGTATCCTTAAGGCTCGCCTTCTTCGGATTTTCCGGCCTCATGGAAAACTCATATATATATTCCACGCAGTCGAGATCATCTACGGCACGGACGACCTCTTCAAATTTAAGCGGATCACCGAAATTTTTATCGGCCTTTGTGTAGTCGAGCTTCTCCCTTAAACAGTTCTCTATCTCGGCCCTGCTGTCCCTGTAGTGCCTCTTTACATAGACCGTGCTCCTGACCGCGACTCCGACGTATATCGGAGAGAGTATCTGGAAACGGGTGGTTATGAGACGGCGCTGCGTAAGCATATCGAAGATCGCATCCTTATAGGTATCCGAAAGCTTCGGATGCTCCTCGTCGGTTCCGGGCATTACCGAAATATGTACAAGGTTTTCCATCTCATCCATCCGCGCCTTGACCTTCTTTATGCAAAGCCCGGGAGTTGAGGCTGTGGCCCTCTCGTAATCCTCGGCAGTAACACAGGTGTAGGGCGTATACACATCCTCCCTGAAACGGTTCTTGACATCACTTAAGACCTCGCTGTAGCACCCTCCTACTCCGGGTCCGGGATTGTAGAAGCTAAGGCTCTTATCGAGCCCCTCTCCGCGGAAATAATTTCCTGCCCGGATGTTTCCCTTTTCGCCTTCAAATACCGCGACCCCAGCCATAAAGAGCTCTGCGCCTATGAAGTCCCCGGCGTCCTCTATGACTATCCGGCCATCGTCCTCGAGAAGGTGGTAGTAGAGTGCATCCTCTCCGTCCTTCTCCGGTCTGACGAAATCGAAAATATCCTCTCCGTTCTCGTCCTTCCTCTTTGCGATCAGTGAAAATGACTCCGTAACAATATGCTTTACCGGCAGCTCGATCTCCTGATCGTCATAGCCTACAACGCTCCCAACCTTGTAGCGCCTCATTATCTCTTCGCTGTAGATCACGACCTTAATGGCGTCCTTCAGCCTTTCGGGCTCGTAGCCGAACTTCTTCCTGTCGAATTCCAGGGTGAAATTGCCGTTCGCCCCCGGAGTATACAGGCAGTACCTCCCCTGTACGTCTCCGTCTACCGCGAGCTCATACCTCTTATAGGACGAGCCCTTCTTTTCCTTTCCGAAGACCAGTATATATCCCTCATTGGCAATGGGGCTTAAGATGTTTAATTTATTGGACTTCTGGAAGGTCAGGCTCAAAGACCTTGTATCCCGCTGCCAGACCTCGAAGAGGAAGGCGTCCACCGCGGTAAATTTTGGCCTTACATCGTAGTTTGCCCTGGTCAATGTGGCCTTTATGCAGTAGCCCTTTACCGGAGTTTCGTCGTATACGGCGCACTTTTCGGCGGGCATGCGGAGTTTGAGTTCCCCGCTTACCAGAAAGGCCCCGGTATAGTCCTTGACCTTTATCTCCTTAAAGCCCTCTTCGGTATAGCATTCCCATTTCAGAGCGGCAAAGATATTGTCTGCCCTGTCCTCAACAGTGTTCCTGTTGACTCTCGCATCTAAAGTGATGTAAAACAGTGCCTCCTGTCCGGCTTCCGGCAGGGAATCGGCTAAAAAAAAGATGCTGTCTCCTTCCTTGGGAGCCTCTCCGAAGACCTTGGCCTGAATATTGTATTCCCGGTCGAAGAGATAGCTGTAATTATGAAAGCTTCCGTCGTAGTATGAGAAAATTCCGGTCAGATGGTGGGCGCAGTGATCGACCACCCTCCTTGTCTCGTAAACCATATCGCCCAGTAAAAAGCGCTGGTTTGCGGGGAATGTCCCGCTTCCCGCATCTCCCTCGCAGGAGAGAAGGAGCCTCGAGCACTTTCCCTTTACCGGCTTAAAGCCTGCCATTGCAAGCAGCATGATCTTGGCCCTGTAGCTTAAATTATTGATCTTCGAACCCTGGAGAGCCTCAAAAGCCGTAAGGTTTTCAAGTATCGTTATTCCCGGGTCTGACGGATTGTAATTTGTCCATTCACTGGAAATTAACGGCAGCGCCGCGTAATTATCCGCCATCCTCTCTTCAAAGGTTCTGCTTAAAGTGTTTTCTATCCTAAGCAATCTTAAAC
>CAMNBW010000100.1 GCA_946533525.1 uncultured Lachnospiraceae bacterium | reverse complement strand
CATACCTGATATTCAATTTATAGAAAACCCAAAAAATTTAAGCCGGAACTACCGCGCTTAATATAACAAATTACTGTAACAAAGACAAGATATAATCCCTCGACTGATTAGCCTGCGTTAACATCGACTGCCCCGCCTGCTGAAGGATATTATAGTTCGAATACCTAACCATCTCCTTCGCCATGTCGGTATCTCGGATACGTGATTCGGAAGCCGTGGTGTTTTCAACAGTATTATTATTGTTATCAAGTGTATGTTCAAGCCTGTTTTGGTATGCCCCGAAAACTGCGCGCTCTGCATCCACCATTTTCCCGGCAATCTCCACTGCGTCCATGGCCCGATCAGCATCCTCTTCAGTAAGAACATTTGTATATTCTAACCCCAATGTTCCCAAGCTGAGATTGGAATGTACCATGTCGATCTTCCCCAGAGAGGAACTGGTATCCGATGAATGGATTGATACCCCGTCCATAGTGGGACGATAATGCTTTATAATATTTCCTTTTTCATCCACCTTGGGAACCTCTCCCCAAACCTGAACATGACCCGGAACCTGTACTGTCTCAGTTTTATCCGGAGCTATATACGGCGTAGAAACATACACATAGCTCACGGAGTTAGTTCCTGCGTCATCGGAATTAAGGCTGCCGGTGTAAACATCAGCTCCATCGATGCTTAATATGCGGTTGACAACAGTTTCCAGAGATTCCGATTCGTTCATGGATAAAGTAATTGAAAAATTCCCTACCGAAGTGTAGGCTGTAGAACTGTTTTCTATTTTATATGCGTTATTTGCCGTCAGGTTAAAGCTTAAGGTTATGGAGCCATTATCGCTATTATCCCCGTCAAAATCTCCATTCAGAAGACCGGGAGCACCTCCGCTGCCGTTAAGGGCATTAAGAAAGCCTGCAATATCACCGCTTGTGTTGTATGAATTATATGCTCTATAATATGTTGTTTTCCCTGTGTTGGGGTTCGTATATCTGCTGTAATATCCCCACCATCTGTTGCGCACCTGGGTATTACTGTTCTTATAATCCACTGTATCCCTGTTTGGGCTGCTGTCAATTCCTACATCGCCTGTGCTCAGATTATAGTTAATACCAGTACACACCCCTGTGACAGTACCTATATTTTTCATATCAAAGGAAAATTTCCATGTCCCACTGTAGGAACCATCTGTATTTTTTACTGGTTCCTCTATCAGATTAGTGGTTTTGGAGCCCGTAGGCTCCATGAAGGTCGTATCTGAATGATTATTCGGCGAAGCTATAACCGATGAATCCCCTCCGTCGTCCAGATTCATTCCCGATTTTACTACAGCAGGATAATTAAGCGATACGGAAGCAGACAGCTTGTTGCTGAGCTTATTTCCATTGGAATCATAGAGCTCCATAGTTTGTCTGGTATACGGACTTACACCAACCGTTTTATTATTATAATAATTGATAAGATCACTTAATTCAGTATATTGATTTTTTGTATAAGAAATAGGAAAGTCAATTCCCTTAATTCCGGGATTCTCAGAATAGGACGAAAGGTAATCTTTCAAATTGTAAGTACAGGTATCTCCTTCCTTCCACTCCATCAAGTCAGACTCATAATTATTTCCGTTATATCCTGTCCATTTAACCCTCATACCCTCCTCGTCTGCACTGATCTTAAAGCCATTGGGAGGCCAGACTGCTTTATTGTCGTTGGTGATCCGCTTCTGCGTAGAAGAAGAATTGTTTATTGAAAATGCTTTCACCGTTTGGGGCGTATCAATCAGAGTAGGTTCCATGACCCAGCCGGGTTCCATCTCAACAGTACATAAATTCTCATCTTTCCAAATATTTGTCTCATTAAATTTCGTAGTTGATAGTATTCTATCCATCTCCTTCTTGATCTGCTGGACTTCCTGATCTATATTCTGTCTGTCCGAAGGAGAATTTGTACCATTAGCCGCCTGAACAGAAAGTTCTTTAAGGCGGACCACCATCAACGATATTTCATTCAACGCGCCATCGGCCGTCTGGCAATAAGATATACCATCCTGAACATTTTCTGTCCCCTGGTTCAATCCTCGTATCTGTCTGCGCATTTTTTCCGAAATGGAAAGACCGGCCGCATCATCAGCCGCACGATTGATCCTGTATCCGGAAGATAACCTTTCAGATGACTTTGCCTTGTTATTCGTTGTAATTCCAAGCTGACGATCTGAAAACATCGATACAAGATTATGCTGAACTACATTAATGGCAGAGCCCACTGAAACATCCCCCAAACCTGCTTAAACCCATCTAATATAAGTATCTGGTATATATATCGGCGGCAACATAAGGAAAATTTATGCCTGACAGGAGTTATTAATTATAATAGCTATAGTTATTTAATCAAGGATATTTCCGGGACGCCATTTGATTTATTCAATAATTTATGTTATTTGCACTGCGGAGCCGGTTTTTATTTATAATTACACTATTGAGACGACTTTGTAGTCTTTTGCTTCTACTGCCTTCTGAAGATCGCCGTCGGAGATGTCGGATGCAAGCTCCACGACCGCAGTTCCTTTTTCGTGGCTTACCTCTGCCGTATTTACGCCATCCAGCGCTTCCAGCGCCTTTTTAACCGTAGCCTCGCAGTGCGGGCACATCATCCCCTCGATATTGATCGTCTTTGTCATTTTAGTATCCTCCTTTTCATTTTCATCTTTAACTGTAAGCAGCTTGCCCTGAGCATCGGTAATCACTGCGTTTTTAAGCCTTTTGTCCCCTGACGGGTCATAGAGCCTGCAAAGATTCAGCCGCAGCGCATTCGTGACCACACAGAAGCTGGACAGGCTCATGGCCGCAGCACCGAACATGGGATTGAGTTCCCAGCCAAACAGCTTTATAAATACCCCGGCGGCAAGCGGTATACCTATTATATTATAAATAAACGCCCAGAAAAGGTTTTCATGGATATTTTTCAGCGTTGCACGGCTCAATCGCACCGCTGCGGGCACATCCTTAAGCTCGCTCTTCATCAGCACCACATCCGCCGCATCTATTGCAATATCCGTTCCGGCGCCTATGGCAATGCCCATATCCGCTCTCGTAAGTGCCGGCGCATCGTTGATCCCGTCGCCCACCATGGCAGTCTTTCCCCGGGCTTTAAGCTCGCGTATAACGCTCTCCTTGCCCTCCGGCAAAACTCCGGCGATAACTTCGTCAACGCCCGCGAGAGCGCCTATGGCCTCTGCCGTTCTCCGGTTGTCTCCTGTAAGCATTACAACATGGATACCCATACGTTTAAGCTCTTTTATCGCTTCCCCGCTGTCCTCTTTGATGGTATCCGCAACCGCTATTATCCCCAACGAGACGTCCCCTTCGGCAAAAAACATCGGAGTCTTGCCCTGGGCCGAAAATTCCTCCGCCTTTGACTTAAGGGCAGAAGGCACGGAAGTCTTTTGCTCTATAAAGGCCAGCTTTCCCCCGGCCAGCACCTTGCCGTCGGCCGTTCCCTGCAGCCCGTTACCCGCAACAGCGCTGAAATCCGATACCTCATCGGCAGCAATGCCCGCCCCTGACGCATACTCAACGATGGCTCCGGCCAGAGGATGCTCGCTCCTCTTCTCCAATGAATATGCTTTCCGCAAAAGCCTCTCCTCGGATACCCCCTCCGCCGGGAAAATATCCGTGACGGCCGGCATACCTTTGGTTATGGTGCCCGTCTTGTCCAGGGCGATGATCTGCATCTTGCCGGCTTCTTCGAGAGAAACCGCGGTTTTAAACATTATCCCGTTCCTGGCCCCCAGTCCGTTGCCGACCATTATCGCCACCGGAGTCGCCAGCCCCAGGGCGCAGGGACAGCTTATTACCAGCACGGAGATCCCTCTGGCCAGGGCATATCCGAACTCACGCCCGACGAGACACCAAACCGCCGTCGTAACTATGGCAATGCCAATGACCACCGGCACAAACACGCCGGAGACCCTGTCCGCTATCTTGGCTATGGGTGCCTTTGTTGCGGCTGCGTCGGAAACCATCTTTATTATCTGCGAAAGGGTGGTATCCTCTCCTACCCTGGTTGCCCGGCATTTTAAGAACCCCGACTGATTGAGGGTTGCGGCGGAAACCCTATCGCCTTCAGCCTTATCCACCGGAATGCTCTCCCCTGTCAGGGCAGACTCGTTAACTGCGCTGCTGCCGCTGATTATAACCCCATCCACCGGGATATTTTCCCCGGGACGCACTATAAAAACATCCCCTTTTTGAACCTCTTCAATAGGAACCTCTGTTTCAGCATCATTCCTTATAATAACTGCTGTTTTTGGTGCCAGCTTCATAAGTCCCTTCAGCGCATCTGTCGTTTTGCCCTTGGAACGCGCCTCCAGCGTTTTCCCCACGGTTATCAGCGTAAGGATCATAGCCGCGGACTCAAAATAGAACTCATTCATCCAGGCAGCGCCGGCCTCCGGCCCGCCATGTACAATAGCATCTGTCATCATAAACAGGGCATATACGCTGTATATAAAGGAAGCGCCGGATCCCATTGCCACAAGAGTATCCATATTGGGGGCGCCATGGAGCACACTTTTTGCACCGCTGAGAAAGAATTTGTGATTGATAATCATTATGATTATGGTGAGCAGAAGCTGTACAAGCCCCATGGCTGCGTGATTTCCCTCGAAGAAAGGCGGGAGCGGCAGCCCGAGCAGCATATGCCCCATGGAAAAGTACATCAATACAGCCAGAAATATCAGTGACGACGCCAATCTCTTCTTTAAAACCGGAGTTTCCTTATCTTTGAGGCGTTCCTCCTCCGCTGCATGGGACAAGTTATTTTGAGAACGCTCGCTATTTAATGGAGTCGCTCCATAGCCGGCATTTTCCACGGCTTTTATTATTTCCTCTGCTGACGCCTCTCCCTCGACTCCCATGGAATTCGTAAGCAGGCTGACTGCACAGCTTTTTACTCCGGGTACCTTTCCAACGGCCTTTTCGACTCTGGCCTGACAGGCCGCACAGGACATGCCGGTAACTGAATACTGTTCCATTTTTATCTCCTTTTGCGTTGATATTATGTAGGGGTCAAAAGCACTTCGTGCTCTTTTCGGATACAAGCTATGGTTCTCCGGGCACGCCCGATAACAATAGCTTGTATCCAAAAGGTGCTAAAGCACCTTTTGACCCTGATGTCATTGTATCTTCCCAAATTGCGTGATATACTTTGTGGCATATTGTAGAATTACTATAACTTATATAAGAGGGGTGTATCATAAATGGCGATCATAAGACTTAAACCTGCATACAAGGGCTTTCTTTGGGGAGGAAGCAAACTCAAAAAAGAATACGGCAACGAAAACTATCCCGGCCACGTACTTGCGGAAACCTGGGAGCTTTCCTGCCATTCCGAAGGGCTTACCGAAGTCGCTACCGGCGAATTCAAGGGCAAGACCTTCAAGGAGTATGTTGAAGCCTCGGGAAAATCGGTTCTCGGCACAAACTGCGATCGCTTTGACACCTTTCCTATCGTTATAAAGTTTATTGACGCTCACCAAAACCATTCCGTCAAGGTTCATCCCACCAACGAGTATTCAAAGGAGCATGAAAACGGCGCTCCCGGCGGAAAGGATGAGTGCTGGTATATTCTGGAGGCGCTTCCGAACGCCGGGATCTACTACGGTTTAAACAGAGATCTCACAAAAGAAGAGCTCGCCGAAAGAATAAGGAACAACACTCTTAAGGAGGTTCTGCGGTTTATCCCCGTTCAGCCGGGCGAATGCTACTATGTGAGCCCCGGAACCCTGCATGCCATAGGAGCCGGCGTTCTCGCTGCCGAAATACAGCGCAATTCCGATATTTCCTATCGTGCCTATGATTTCGGCCGTGTAGCCCCCGATGGCAATCCCCGTGAGCTTCATACCCAAAAGGCAAGCGAAGTGGCAAATCTGTCGTCCAAAATGCCCAGCTTTGATTTCGGAGACGACCTGATGCGCTGCGACAGCTTTGTAGTCGACCTCGTGGATTTCTCCGGCGAAAAAATACTCTCAACCGACGGCAGCACCTTCCACTCGCTTCTTGTTATCGAAGGCGACGGGATGATCAACAATGCTGAAACCAAGCAGGAATTTCAAAAGGGCGACAGCATCTTCATCAGCGCCGACAACGGCGAATACCGCCTGAAGGGCAAGGGCAAGGCCCTGCTCACAACTATTCCGAAAGCTTAAGCGTTCTCAGAAAGTTTAAGCGCTCTCATCGAATTCAATATCGCTATTACGGAGACCCCGACATCAGCAA
>CAMNBW010000099.1 GCA_946533525.1 uncultured Lachnospiraceae bacterium | reverse complement strand
CCAGGAGAAGGAGCATGGGAACGCCCCAGACAAAGCCGTTTACCGCTGAATTGACCGCGGTTATAGTATCGATTAAAGACTGCATATATATCCTCCTTATTGCCTGACAGTTTACCTTATAAAGAAAGGGCATAGGACAGGCAGTTAATGAATGTACCCACACCAGCCTCTAAGAGCTACGGGTTATACAAAAAAATTTTAGCACATTTACTTTAAGGGTGTAAAGTGTTAAACTTATAAAGACTTAAAGAATTGAACCAAAAATAACAAAGTCAGGTAATTTTAAGAAGGATATTGTAATGAACGAGAAAATACATACAAAGGCTGTAGACAACCTTTTTGAAGCAATACTGAGCCTTAAGACAAGAGAAGAATGTTATGCATTTTTTGAAGATGTCGCCACCATAAACGAGATCCTCTCCCTTTCCCAGCGCTTTGAGGTGGCAGGGATGCTCTCCGCCCATAAGACCTATATGGAAATAGCCCAAAAGACGGGGGCCTCCACCGCTACGATAAGCCGGGTAAACCGATCTTTAAATTACGGAAACAACAGCTATGAAATGGTTTTCGACCGGGTGGGTAATCCTACAAAGGAGTGAGCATATCACTCACTCCTTATAGCCTTCATCTCCTTCTTGCGTGCATACATGTTCTTATCGGCACGCTTAAACACATTCTCCACGCTGTCATCCCTCGCAGGGTCGAAAAATGCAACTCCGATGGCGGCAGATACCCTCTCCCACTGTGCCAGAGATTTATCCTTCGCCATATCGTCAAGCGTCGAATTGAATTTATCGACAAGCCCGTCAATATTCTTAAGATCACTGCCCCTAAGTATGACCACAAATTCATCTCCTCCTACCCTGAATACAGGGGAGTGCTCAAAAACATGACAGACAATGAAGCATAACTTCTTTATAGCCACATTTCCCTGCTCATGTCCAAAGGTATCGTTGATACGCTTAAGGAAATTGAGGTCGATCATGGCTATCCCGAAATCCTTAAAGCCATCGCCTATGGACCATTCCAGCTGCTTTACCTCGTTGTCATAGGCGGTCTTGTTCCTGATACCTGTAAGGGCATCCTTGTTCGCAAGCATACGCATATCATTGGCGTGCCGCTTCGTCTCACTGAGCTCCTTCGTAGTATCCAGGAGGCTCTTCATATAATTTTCAAGCTCCAGTACCATCGCTGCCGTCTGGTTTGCCAGTGCAGAGATCTCATCAGCGGTATCTCCCTCTTCCTCGATCTCCCTTGCAATAGCGGCATCCTTTTTCTGCGAATATGTCCTTACATTATCCGAAAGCCTTACTATCTTTGAAATATATTGCCTGTTGATGTAGAAAAGCATAACCAGCACACACAGTATCAATACGGCTCCGATACCTACGGTCTGCTCCAGGGTATTTAAAAGTATTCCCCTGTTAACCTTAGCCACATCTATCTCGGTGCCCACAAAGCCCATTGTCTTTTCCCCCAGTATGAGCGGAGTATAATAGGAATAGGTGTGCCCCCAGGCATTGTCCCAGGTCATGAACTGATGCTGCTCCTTACCTGTAGTAAAGGTCAGCCACTCAATTTTATGCTCATCGGGGTTATGCTTATAGGTATCTCCAAGATACATATACTTATCCAGCTCGGGATCCGGCTCCTCTCCCTCCTCCAGATGGTCGTTAGGAGTCGTCCTCTCCCCGTCAATAACATACATGCAGTCCCCGTCCTCGGGATAATATGTGCAGTAATAAGCATAGGGCATATCAAAATCTCTCGCCGCGTGTTCAAAGGTAAGCTGCCAGTATTGCTGGGTATATTTAAAATAGGCCTTCTGGCTTTCCTCGTCCAATTCATCCAGCTCTATGTCTTCACCCAAAACCTTGCCGGGATAGACCTCAGCCATCCGCTTTTCATACTCAAGCTGAGAATCATTATAGCTGTCAAATTGTATCGGGACCTGCATATCCTTATAATGTTTAACGTAGAAATCCTGATATGTGATGAAATCATCACCCTCCTGCTCGATAAGAGAAACCAGATAATGACCGGCATTCTGGATATTATCCTGACACTGGAGAGTATAGGATTTCATCTGGTTCAGATAAGTCATTACGCCGCTTAGAACCAGCGTAACAACAGTAAAGATCGCAAACAGAACAGCAAATTTGAATAAAAGACTGCCGGATTTGTTTTTCATGCCCCACCCCCGTTTGAATGAAAAACCTACAGTACCTTATTTAAGAAATCTATTGTTCTGGGCTCCTTCGGGTGCATGAGCACCTCTTCGGGACTGCCCTCCTCCACGATATAGCCCCCGTCCATAAAGATTATCCTGTCCGCCACTTCTCGGGCAAAGCCCATCTCATGGGTCACGATCACCATAGTCATTCCGTCGGCTGCCAGATCCTTCATGACCTGCAGCACCTCTCCCACCATCTCGGGATCCAGCGCCGAGGTAGGCTCGTCAAAGAGCATTATATCCGGCTTCATACAAAGCGCCCTGGCTATGGCAACCCTCTGCTTCTGCCCTCCCGAAAGCTGGACCGGATAATTTTCAGCCTTGTCCGAAAGCCCCACCTTCGCAAGCATATCCGCTGCCCGCTGCCTCGCCTCCTCCGGTGAGCATTTCTTAAGCTTCACCGGAGCCAGCGTCATATTGTCTATGACATTTAAATTATTAAAAAGGTTGAAATGCTGGAACACCATTCCCACATTTTCACGAACCTTATTAATATCGATATTCCTGTCGGTAATATCATTCCCATCTACGATCACGGTGCCCCCGGTTATATCCTCGAGGCGGTTTAAGCACCTTAAAAAAGTAGACTTTCCCGAACCGGAGGGACCTATGACCACAACCACCTCTCCTTCAAAGACATCCGTGGATATATCCTTTAATACCTCTAATTCCCCGAAATTCTTTTTCAGATTGGCTACGTGGATCTTTATATTATCTTTGTTAACTGCCAACTTGCATCCTCTTTAATACCCAGATACCTCTGCGGCATCTCATAATACCCCTTACCTAATGATTTATTTTATCACCTTTTGCTTACATTAACAAAAATTTTTACAAAAGTCATCGTATGCCAACCTTATCCCTTCTTCGAGTTCGGTGTGATACGTCCACCCCAGCCCGGCGGCCTTCGACACATTGAGAAGCTTTCTGGGCGTCCCGTTGGGCTTCGAGGTATCCCATTTTATCTCCCCCTCATATCCAACGACGGCGGCCACCTTTTCGGCCAGCTCCTTTATCGTTACCTCCTTGCCCGTCCCGGCATTGACGGTCTCCTCCTCGTCATAGTTTTCCATGAGGAACACGCAAAGCTCAGCCAGGTCGTCCACATAGAGAAATTCCCGCAATGGTGAGCCGTCTCCCCAGCACACTACTTCCTTCGCCCCGCTTACCTTAGCCTCGTGGAAGCGTCTTATAAGGGCCGGCAGGACGTGGCTTCTCTCCGGGGTGTAATTGTCTCCGGGACCGTAAAGGTTCGTAGGCATTACCGAAATATAATCTGCCCCGAACTGCCTTTTTAGATATGCGCAGTATTTAAGCCCGGAGATCTTTGCCAGGGCATAGCCTTCGTTGGTCTGCTCAAGCGCTGAGGTCAGCAGGGCATCCTCGCTTATAGGCTGCGGGGCCATTCTGGGATAAATGCAGGAAGACCCAAGAAATTCCAGCTTCTTTACCTTATTTTCAAAAGCCGCATGAATGACGTTCATCGCTATCATCATGTTTTCATACATAAAATCCGCCGGATAATTGGAGTTCGCCCCTATTCCGCCTACCCGGGCGGCGGCGAGAAATACATATTCCGGCTTTTCTTTTGCAAAGAAAGCCTCTGTATCAGCCTGCCTTAAAAGGTTTAATTCGTCATGAGAGCGGGCAACTATATTTTCATAGCCCCTCTTCTTAAGCTCCCTTACTATGGCCGAGCCCACCATTCCCCTGTGTCCGGCAACATATATCTTTGAATCCCTGTTCATCTATTTAGTAACTCCCTTCTCAAGATACTCTTCAAGATTAAGCTTGACATATTCTCCGGCGCGTTCCGCCTCCACCTGCTGCAGGTCGTGCCGCGCCATACGGGACACCAGCTCCTCAAAGGAAGTTTTCCCGGGCTCCCACCCCAGCTCCTTCCTGGCCTTGGCGGGATTGCCAAGCAGGTTTACAACGTCCGTAGGCCTGTAAAAATCCTCCGAAACCTCTATCAGGACCTTCCCGGTGGCCTTATCTACGCCCTTCTCGTCTATGCCCTCTCCGGTAAATTCCAGTTCTATCCCTACCTCCCTGAAGGCCAGCTCGCAAAACTCCCTTACAGTATGCTGAACCCCGGTAGCTATTACAAAATCCTCCGGAGTGTCATGCTGCAGCATAAGATACATGCACTCCACATAGTCTCTGGCAAAGCCCCAGTCCCTCTTGCTGGAAAGATTTCCGAGGTACAGCTTCTCCTGTTTTCCAAGCTTTATCCTGGCCGCCGCGAGAGTGATCTTTCTCGTAACAAAGGTCTCTCCCCTGCGTTCGGACTCATGGTTAAAAAGTATCCCGGTGCAGGCAAACATCCCGTAGGCCTCCCTGTATTCCCTGATTATCCAGTAGCCGTAGAGCTTTGCCACAGCGTAGGGACTGTAGGGGTGAAACGGAGTATTTTCGTCCTGGGGTACGGCCTCCACCTTGCCGTATAGCTCCGAGGTTGAAGCCTGATATATCCTGCAGGTATTTTCAAGCCCGCAGTGGCGGACGGCCTCAAGAATCCTTACGGCTCCCACGGCGTCCACATTGGCCGTATACTCAGGAACGTCAAAGGAGACCTGCACATGGGACTGGGCCGCAAGATTATATATCTCATCCGGTCTTACCTTCCCCACAATGGCTATAATGCTCATCGAATCCGTCAGGTCGCCGTAGTGAAGGTGAAACCTGCTGTTCCCCTCCAGATGGGATATCCTCTCCCTCCTGTCCACGCTGGAACGCCTTATTATCCCGTGTACATCATAGCCCTTCTCCAGCAAAAACTCCGCCAGATAAGAACCGTCCTGCCCGGTTATCCCGGTGATAAGCGCCTTTTTGCCCATATATCCTCCCTCCGTTTATGCTTCATTATATTAAGGAACTGTTCATAAGTAAAAAAGATAAATTATATCATTCACTATAATACAGGAGGCAGCGGATTATGGCAAACGACAAAGTTGTAATTCATCACTCAGCCGGTGAGCCGAATCGCAGCGTCAATTCCTTTATATTTTTGCAATTTTATCCAATTTTTGGTGAAAATTTATGCATTTTATTTGACTAAATTTTCCTGTAGGTTTATTTTAATAAATACATAATTAATGGAGCACAAATGAATGAAACGAAACAACACGGATCGAATTCTTGCCGATTCACTGCTTGAGATCGCTAAGACAAAAGATGTTGACAAAATAACCATCAAAGAGATAGTCGATAACTGCGGGTTGTCTTCCCAGACCTTCTACAACCACTTCGCCGACAAATACGCCCTTATACTCTGGATACATCAATCCTTCGGGGATGAGCTCATAAAAAAACTGGAAAACGGGGAGATCACCACTCGTGAAATGTCGATACAAAACCTTGATTTTTATTCAAGGCATGCCTCGTTTATGCTGAATGCTCTCGAAAACACCCACGGAGTGGATTCCTACCGTGTGATGTCCTCGGAAAATGCAATAAATGTCATAGAGGGATACATTAAAAGACGTTTTAATGTAAAAGAACTGTCAAAAGCGGAAAAATATCATCTGCGGATGTTTGTGTACTCAGTTACCCAGATCTGCGAATATTGGGCAGCAAACGGCACCACAATCCCGACGGATGAAATGTCGGATATAATCATGCAGGCCACGCCCGATTCACTTAAAAAGTATCTGCTCTAGAATATTTAAGGGAAGCAGTTTCCAACTGCTTCCCTGTTTTGTTTAAGGCTCCTCACTCTTTTTCCTGCCGACCAGTTTGATCTGTTCATTGAACCATTCCCTGATCTTCTTTTTTCCTTCGCTGGTTTCGAGGTCCTTGGTTGACATCTCGCCCTTGAAGACAGCGCTCATTATGAGGATATAGGTTTCACCGAGAGCCGTGGTCAGAACGCCGGCAGTGGCGCTGGATATGGCTCCTCCCGCTGCCGAACCTGCTCCGGGGATGAGCTTTAAGAGGTTCGCCACAAGGGTCTTGCCGAGGACCGTGGCCCCGCTCGCCCCTATTGTCGATGAGATAAAGCCCGTGAGTACGCTTTTACTGACGTCGAACCCAAAGATGG
>CAMNBW010000098.1 GCA_946533525.1 uncultured Lachnospiraceae bacterium | reverse complement strand
TCAATGCAGCTTTATTTCTTAGTGTAATTCTCATAGTGTACAAGCGTGCCGTAATCCACGGTATTGGAGGAGGCTGAATTTGCCGATACCGCTTCCTCCGCGGAGGCGATACCGTCCAGGGCGAATTTGTATTTGTCCCCGTCAATGAAATAGTCAATAAGTCTCTGGGAATTTTCCCCACCGCCCCTGAGCTTTGTAGTCTGCAGCACCCGGGCCAGGCCGGTCCTGTCGCTGTCTAAAAGTATCTTGGTGCCATCGCAGGCCACATCCTCTTTGGCTATTATCATGCCCTTATAGCTATCGTGAACATTGACCTTTCCGGTGCTTATTATAAGCCGGATCTTTTCGTAGTCACTTATAGAGGAGGAACTTCCTCCGTAATTAAATTCTTTCTCTCCGGTAAGGATCCCCAATACCTGATCCTCTCCGGTACCCACCTGAAATACAAGTCTCTTTTCTCCATCGGTGGCATCGTCCACGGTCTCGGTCTCGGGGGTGGCAGAGCCCTTTGAAACTTCGGTTTTCAAAATATTATCAAAGATATTATTTGCACTTAAGGTTTCAGCTCCTTCGTCCTCCAGCTTCGCGCAAAGACTGTAAAATCTGTTTTTGTAGACAGAGCTTGTTATTGCGTCCTCCGGCTTAAGGGAGGTCTTGTCGTGAAAGACAGCCTCAGTTCCCAAGGTCGTGAAATACTGACCCGCCGTACTTAAGTAGGCTTCGTTGTCGGGGGTTTTTATATCCGACGCATAAAACTTAAAATACTTATTGGATTTAATATTGTTTCTGGCGTAATAAGTATCGAGGTAGGTGGAAGCCTGCTCCGGGGTCATAAGGAGGTAAAAATAGGCCAGAACCTCTCCATACTGGGAGTGGATATAGCGCACTGCATAGCGCCTGTCAGGCGAAAAATCTTTTAAAGGCTTATTATCAAGGCTGTATACATTCGAATCGAAATCCACTATTTTAAAATCGGGGTTCGAGGTAACATCCTCGGGGTTCGAGACCGCAGTGGACAGATCCGGCACGCTGCCGGCGGTACGGGTTATCCCTATTACCGGATTTCTGCCTACCAGCACCTTGTTGACGCTGGTGGTGGAATTTACGGAAACCCCGATACATTCCGGAGGAATGAGATAGGCCACCTGGTCGGCCTTCGCGGAGATGGACTGGCCGGTGGGAACGCTTTTGTAGCTTGAAGAAGCTGTGCCTCCAGTAAAGTCATCTCCGTTATCAAAGACCGCAAAGTTGATGGAATTGGTATTTTCACCCACGAAGGCCCTGCCGGAAAGCACTACCATGTCAGAAGCCGAGGAATCGAATTGGGCATTCTTGGAGTTTAAAAGTATGGCGGAGCTTTCCTTCGGATCGCTCAAGGAGTTTCCGAAGCCGATATAATTTCCCGTCACCTTCACATCCCCGGGACCTAAGTATAGCAGATCGTTAAATACCGCCGTAGTGCCCTGAAGCTCGGCGCTTCCCTGGTTGACCACTATATCGTGGGCGAAGAGAGTCGCCAGGGGTCCGGTCTTAAGCTGCCCCTGCTCGGCTTTCGAGGCTGTGGAGCGTCCGTTTAAGGAGACAGTACCCTTGGTTGCGAGGGTATGGCGCCCCTCCATTATAAGGCTGGTGCCTCCATTCTTTTCTCCTATGGAGGTAAACTGATCCCCGCCGTAAATATGCTTGTAGGAAGTCACATTTGTATTGTCCTTTACGAAAAGACGCTGACCCGCGATTATGGAATAGTCGAAAAGATCGGGGATCGTGGAGGAGGCCGCATAGCCGGAGGACATATTACCTACCGTGAAATCCGTCTGGATGATGGATACCTGATCCATCTCCTTTTCATCGCTGCTGTTTATGAATTTTATATAGACGTTCCTTAGGGTAACTCCGTTGGTGGTAATCTCCAGCTTGTGGGGCCTGTATTCAGGACCGTCCTCTTCCGCCTCGTAGTCCTTTTCCACAACATCGACCCAAAGGTCGGGATCTACAAAGCTCTTGAGCTTGTCCGCATCCCACTTTCCGGAATCTGTTTTGGATTCCAACTGGGATTTAAGCTGCTGAAGATAAACCTCTGACAGATTCGCCTCGGAAAAGGATTTATCGCCGCTTCCGTTCCTGTAGTAGGTCAGGGTATTCCTGTAGACGGAGGAAAAGGCGTTGGATGCCTCGTTCTGCAGTCCTGCCTTCATCTGCTCGACCACCATCTCCGAGGTATAGAAGTTGTCCTTTATCCTGGAATCGCTGAATTTCATAAGGATATTCGACAGGGTCACATACATTATTGTGGTTATAAGCACAAAGACAAAGGATACGGCCACCAGAACTATGATTATCGCCGAACCCTTATTATCACTCCCTCTGTATCCCGCTTTCTTTTTTAAAGCTTCAAATACTCTCTTCAAGACTCAAGCCTCTCTATATGCTGCATTTTTTAATCGATTTTTGTGGAATCCAATTCAGCCAGCCTGTCCTCACGGTTAAAGGCCGGATAGGATTTTTCCTTAAATATCTCTACATACGCCCGAAACAGCCGGTCCCTGCTCTCTCCCGCCAGTCCCTTAAAGGGATTGAAGTCCGCAGGGGGAGTCCCGGCACTGCTTATATCAAAATTATTCGATGCATTTATCCCGCTTAAGGTACTTTCATCCGCCAGATTTACATTGAGGTTGGAGCACACGTCGGTGACCATTTTCCCGGAACTGTCTTCGACTATCACAACATAGGGGTTATAGCCCAGCTCCGAAGCGTTGAGGTTGCCGGTCCTGTCCCCGATCTGCTTGACGGCATAAAAGGCAAGGGGAATATCGTCCTTATTGAAAAATACCACAGTATCGTCGTGGGAAACTCCTCCGCCTCCAAGGGTGCATTTTGTCTCATCGCTCCCTATTGAAAAGGACGCGGCTTTAAGGTCATAGCCGGGGTAGTAGAAGACGTAAAAATTCCTGAGGGTTCCGCCGTTGGACGCAGTATCCACATTATCATATACGGGATATTTCTTTTCAAAAACGGGGTCGCTACCGAAATCCTCCAAAAAATATTTAACGGTCACATAGGCCTGAATCCGGTCGAAGGTATTTCCCTTATCATCGGTAACCGTCCCCTTCTTTTCCGCCACAGCCACGATAAGACGTGACAGCTCCGCCATAAGATCTGCGGAATTCGTTTCTCCGTACTGGTCGGGATAGATGGACTTTATGGTCTTTACGACCTCTTCAATGTCGTTGGAATAGCTCTCCGTAAAGTAGTAGGCATCATAGACGTTGCTCATTGTCTTAATGTCCACCAGGGGATAGGAATTATAGGATAAGGTGTTGGGCTCCCGGAACATGGCGGCATTGAGGCTTAAGGTCGCGTCATATTTATGGTCGGCGGCGCTTTTGGCATGGAGATTTTGAAACTCCACCCTGATCCCGTCCCCTTCCCCGATGGGAGTAACCTGCATCCGGGTATCGTCCTGCACCATATCATTGGCAAAGAGGGTAAAGGAGGAGCTGTCTCCGGGTCTATAGGCATTAAACTGGCTCGCCAGCTCCTCGTATTTATGCCCCTTCATGCTCTCCATCATATCCTCCGCCACCATCATGGCGGTCAGGCGCTCCCTGGCCTTGGCATTGGCATAAAAGGAGCTTATGAAGCTTCTCAGCATCGGAATCGCCGCGACGGCCAGAATGCACACAGCCACCAGCAGCTCAATCAGTGAAAAGCCTTTTTTATTTAAACGAAGCCCGGGCTTCCTCATTTTAAAGGCCTTATCCCCTTTCATTTATTATTGCTCAGAGGCTTCCTCCCCGTTTTCTTCCCCTTCAGGAGCCTCGTTTACAGAAACGCTGGCGAAGCCGCTGCCTCCGGGCAGCTCAAGGGAACCGAAGATATTCTGTTTACCAGTCGCCACTCCGGCTATGGAAGGCTCTTCATATACGGAGCCCGTTCCGGTAAGGGAATAGCGGTTTATCGTGGCGGAACCGTTCAAAAGCCCGCTGTTTGGATCGTAGCCCAGGTTCACGTCGGCTATTGTCGAGCGGGTGGGCAGGTAGGTAAAATAGTCCACCATGTTTTTAAAGCCGCTATATGAGGTTTCAAAATTATAGGTAAAGATGGTGTCTCTTAAGGTTATCGGACCGTATTCTCCGACATAACCCGAGGGAAGCTGGGCGGTAGCAAAATGCACTTCGCCTCCGTCGGAATAGTAGGTAGCATTGCCGTTTCTAGCCGTCGCCACATCCTCTTCGAGCTCAGTCTCAGCGGTATCGTTGCCCGCATTGCCCTGAGCCTCTTCGATAGCGCCGGTGGTATCGGTGGCCTCGCCCCCCTGTCCCACGGTATAGATATCCACCGCAGGGGTAAAGCCTATTCCGCTTCCTAGCATCGGAGCCCCCTCCTCAAGCTCGAGAGCTGAAACTATTCCGTCCTCTATAAGCACGTCCGCGGGGAAATAACTGTAGATCGCATCTATCTCTTCCTTCATCCTTGCGGTCTCTTCTTCGTAAAACTCGAGATTTACAGCCTTTTCCTTTAGCTCGGCAACCTCTGCGCGCATGATCTCGTTCTGACTTTTAAGCTGATCTATCTTTTCCTTCCCGTTGTTATAGACAAAGGAATAAACCATTACCATAACCACGGCCGACAGGCACAGGACCAAAACAGGAATATCCTTCTTTGTAATCCCCTTCATCAGTTATCACCTTCTTCCTCTGCATTTTCTCCCACGGGACGGTAGGCCATGGAAGCGGTAAACTGCACTACCTGGTTGCCTGTAAGCTCGTCTCTCGATTCGCTTATCCCTGTAACGCTTACCGACAGGACGCTGTTAAATCTTCTTAGGCTCTCTATCATATTTCCCGCCTCTTCCTTGTTCCGGCAGGTAAGGGAAAGAACCGCATTCTTTCCGTCAGAGGAAAAGGAGGTGACATAGGCGTTGCTGGGTATTACTTCTTCCAGCTCCTCCACAAAGGCTCTGAGCTCCTCGTTCCTGTTCTTTGTTATATCATAGATATGATTGACTTCATTATATAAGCCCAGGGTCTCCTGATATTGGTTAAAGGCGGTCACCACGGGCAGGAGCTCTTCGCGCTCGGCAGAAAGCTCAGCATTATCCCGGTCCTCCTGTACTCTTTCATAAAAGGTGACTCCCGTAAGCGCCAGCGCCACCAGGAGGCAGCCGGCTGACAGAAGATACAGTATCCTTGCCCTTCTGGCTTCCTTAAGGGACTCCGCCTTCTGCTTCTTCTTCTTTCCCCTGCTGTCCGTCAGGGTGAAGTCCATCGGATTTACTGCCGCGCCCATGGCGGTAATGTAGTTTTCGGCGGAGTCGTCCGGAGAAAGGTAGAGGCTGTCGTCGAGTTGAAGCACGCCGGTTTCAAGACCGCTGATCTCCGCTATATATTCTGCAAGTCCTTTGAAATCGGACGCAAAGCCCGTAAGGATGATGCCCTGAAGCTTATCGGCGCTGCGGGAATTATGATAATCCACAACTCTGGCGATGCCGTTTGCCAGCATTTCCAGATCTTCGCTTATATCCGGGCTCGCAGCAGAGCTTCCGAAATGGTCATTGTGTCTAAGCTCGACTATGGCAGCCATGAGCTCAAGCTTTTGGGCTTCCATCAGGGTGTCCAGGGCATCGTAGACCCCGTATGCCACGTTTCTATGCAGAACCGGTTTTTTATTTTTGAAGATCGTGATAACGGAGGAGGTGTCGCCTATCTTTACCACCATGGTAGGAGCTTCGCTGACCATCGGGGCGGTGATACGCACCAGGGCGTTTCCTATATAGTCCAGGGCCTGGAGCTTTAGTTCCAGAGCGTCCGCCAGCTTGTAATAGGTCTTTATAAGGTCATTGGGTATGGCGATGACAAGGAGCTTGAGCTCCTCTCCGTTTTCTCCCTGGGTAGTCTCCAGGACGTTGTAGCCCATTTTATAATTTGAAACGTCCACGGGGAAATATTCTGAGGCGTTGGCTGTAAGCAGGGACATTATCTTATTCGGTTTAACAGCGGGTATTATCACATCTCTGCTGGCTATCCTGTTGGAGGAAAGGGAGAAGACCACATGCCGGGCCTTCATGCCTGCGTCGCTTATGGCAGCGTTTAAATGCTTTGCCAGAACTACGGGATCGTTTATATACCCGTCCTCGAATACTCCTTCCGGGGTAGGCACCGTAACAGCGGAATAGAGCCGGGGCTTTTTTCCGTTATAGTCCACCTCTGCCAGAAAGGTCAGGGATTCTGTTACTTCAATACTGATACATTTCATGGTAATCCTCTTTACTACCG
>CAMNBW010000097.1 GCA_946533525.1 uncultured Lachnospiraceae bacterium | reverse complement strand
ATTCCATGGTGAGTTTAAATCGGCCTTTGTTAACCCCTCGCCCAAACAGTACCAGACCACCAGATCCCTCTTTTTATCCTCATCCTTATCGATGTTGAGATTTAGCTGAAAATCCTGGGCATGAGTACAGGTTACCGGAAAGGGCTCATTTCCCAGATCATAGGGATATTTTGTTATCTGTCCCTCATTTACCTGTGTAATGGCATAATACTAGCAGCTCTGACCGTCAGCTCCCTTAGGACCTATCGTTAAATTATAACCTGGAGCATTACTGTCACCTCGATAAGAACTCCTAATCATCTGCAGATATGTTGGACCATATGTTGTATCTTCATCACCTGGATCGTCATAATCATCGCTTGCATAAAATCTGTCTATTTCTACCGCAGTCTTTCCTTTGACCGCAGTCTTTCCTTTGAATCCAAAACGGTTCATCCCCACTATATCAAAAAGATAGTCTGTAAAAGGATTACGTCGTTTTTTATAAGCTATACAGCAGTCATGGGAAAGAAGTAGGCTCCTTCCGCTCTTTACATATTCCAACAATGCATTGCTTGCATTTTCTAGCCTTTCAAGGTGTTCTCCTTCCTCATTAGGATCCCCAAACATATAGTAGTCTCCAAAACCACAGACTACCAAATCAAATTGATACAATACATCCCGGTAATCTTCCATCGAAGGAATTTTGTGTGAAGATTTGGCTCCCTTCACCTTGCTTGCATATTGTTCCAACTTACTAATTTTTTCAATATTAATATAACCTTTATCTTGGACTTCTTCTCCTTCTATGAATTCATAAGAGTCAACGGTAGTAATATCTAAATCAAAATACATCTGATGGCCGGCATCATAAAGATATTTTCCCAACGTGCGGTCAGCATTCTTGCCATTTTCATAAAAGCTTTTTCCATTATTGTATTCTGCCTCCATATTCAATGTTTGTTTGTGTTCTGCTTTCCCACTGTCATGGAGCTGCAGTATCTTAATTTTAGGTCTTTCAGAGCGAATTATTCTGGAATAGCCCGTTATATCACTTCTCCTAAGCTTCTTAGCATCATTTCCATTCTGGTAGATGACTATGCGCCAGGGCACAACTCCGTACTGGTTATCGTTATACTTTCGGGTTATCTTATAAGTAGTATCATTGCTAAGGTCTGTCCGGTCATGAGAAAACTCCGCCGCAGCATCGTCTCTCTCCGAATCCGCATACTGTCCGTCGGCATTCCTGTCCAGATAGAATTCTGCGGTATAACGAGTATCGTCGTCTCCCATTTCATCCTCGATACGAAACTTTATAGAGGTGTAGAACAAGCCATTGCTACTGAGCTGAGCATCCACCACCCTGCCGCCGTCGGAGATCTCCTGACCGTTCACCTCCCGAAGCTTGACCTCGGGTCTCGGCACCTCCAGGTGCTCCAGGAGGGAGGTATTGTCCTTTGCCACCTCGCTTAAGGCATAGACATTTTTCTTATAATTATAATCACTGTCACTCCTGAGCTCGTTTATCAGCTTATACATATAGGACTTCTTTTCAACACGTGATGAATCCGCTCCCTTTTTATCACTTTTTAACAGCTTATCATCAATTACTATGGGAAGCTCAGACTTGGCGAACTCCTTGATCCGCTCTATATCTGTTTTGAGGATATCCGCACCGGAGAACCTTGAATATTCGCTCTTATATCCAGGTGAATAATAATACTTTAGCTTATTTGTACCTGTAGTTGACGGAAATTTATCCCCAGTGCTCATATACACCAGTCCATTAAGACTTGTATCACGATACCATGGTTCAAAGTAAGAGGGATTATTTATGCTAAGTGCATTATTTTTGTCATACATATACTGCGAACATTTGCCGTTAGGATCTCCTCCTATGAAGATCATGTCATAGGCCGCATTAAGGTCCTCTATATGTCCTATGAACTCCTGCACGGACATCTGGGTAAGCACTATATCTCCCCGGGTTGCGAAAAGAGTATATTCCTCATCATATTTTCTAAGTGGGAAGCTGTAATGCTTATATTTAAGAATGTGCTGCTCCGTCGAGCCCTCCTTTTGCTTTTCGACCTTCAGACAATACTCCAGCTGTGTATTCCTATAACCCTTCCCCTTGTTATCTATATCTAAAAATGCCGTCATATCCTCCGGCTCGATCTCCAGCACCCTGTAGATACCCTTAATGATCCTCTCTTCGTAGGCGATGATGTGGCGGATGGCCGTGGCCTCGCTTATATAGACCTCTACTCTGTCGGCAGCCTTCCTCTGGTTATTCTCATAGCTTATATATTTCGTCACATCAGTAAAGCCATCGGAGGATATACTGGTGTTAAAGTCATTGTTCACAGCCCTTTGTGCGCTGTCAAAGAGATTTTTAAACATATATACCCTGAGATTGACAAAGGTATTGTCGCTGTCAACGAGCTTATCTGCAGACACCGCACTTAAGCCGCTCACCGTTTTAAATTGTTTAAGGGCAGTACTGTAGTCAACGCAGCAAAAGGCATCGGCAAGATTTTTCATAATAGAATCGCCGCCGCTAAGTATGGCATTTTCCACCAGGATGGGAGTATTCTTATCCTCCAGCGAAGCCCTACTTAAAAGCTCTTCGGCAACCTCATAGCTTATATCCCTTTCGCCGGATTTATAGCTGCTGCCTCCTATGCCTCCAAGGAAATAATTACCCTGGGCCGCCAGAAAGATGAAGCGGGCATTTGCAATATCCTCAAGCTTCACATCAGAGGCGGCCTTGGTAACCACCTCTATATTTAAATTCTTATACTCTTCATCCTCGGTCCTGTCGAAGACGTACTGCTTGAACCAGTCATTATTTCTCCAGCCGCCTCCGTAGTAAACCTTTGCCCCCATTTCATGCAGGAGAGGAGCTCCCTCACTTATGGCCGGAGAGTATACTCCGTTTCCTTTGTCAAACTTATAGACTATGTAGTCCGCAGTGCTGTCCTTTTCCGCTACCGGTCCTTCCCCGGAGACATCCGGAACCAGCCCCCTGCTGGAATCCAGATACCAGGCTCCGTTTTCAGAAACTTCCCAGCCGGTAACATGATACAGGGGTTTGGAATTATCGGAATCCTCAATGTATCTGAATTTAAGAAGGTAGAGGTTTCCATCGGCCTCGGCACTGATCTTCATTACAGTATCAGTTTCCCCGGATTCAGATTTTTCTTCCTCCTGAGACCCTGCAGCTCCTTCCTCTTTCGAAATATTTTTTTCCGAATTTTCATCAGAAGAGCTGTCGCCAGGGGCCTGAGTAACTTCGTTTCCCAATTTTTTCGGGGTCTCGTTGCCGGTGATACTGTCGGTGTCTCCCGTGCTTTCCGAATTGCCGGTACTGCCGTTACTTTCTTTTTTTTCTGAATTAGCGTTACCGTCGGTACCCTCTTCTTTTTCCTGACCATCAGTATTGTCAGTGTTATCTTTCTTACCGGAGTCTCCTTCACCGCCGGAGGCAGGCGCCCCGACGTCTCCCGGTGAAACCGTAGCCTTTACGGCAGATGAGATATCCGCCTGGGCCATATTGGGAGAAAGGCTCACCTCTGTAACCGTAGTAGTCACTGTATTTGCAGCGGCTTTTATGGAATTTACGGATATAACGGTCTCATTTACGCTCAAAGTGCCCGCAAAGGTGTAGACCCCGTCTTCACCCTTCGTATATACATATTCTCCAAGCCTGTCCTTATATTCCTCCGCCAGCTCATCTCCTGCCTCGCCTATGGGTGTTTCCTCATCCACAATATAACCGTATTTTAAAGAGGACGCTTTTGAAGTATCTATCGGCGCAAATTTCACCGTGTAGCGATCCGAGGCTTTTTCATCCAACGTGAAAAGAGGCTGAAAATCTCCGGAATTGGAGCTCACAAAGGATGAGTCGTCATCCTCCGTCAGGAAGGCCATGGCCTTAGCGGAGCTCACCGTATTTCCGGACAGCTCATGATAAATCTTTACGTAATTACCGCTGGGTGTACGGTTCATGACGATGCTGTCAAAGGATACCACCTGACTTGTCCCGATCTCCGTCATCTGATTTACGGAGGCGCTGTCCTCTATCATATCCTCCAGGTACTCCCTGTAGGGACCATCGTCCTTAAGGGGTTTTCCGTCCCCTGTTATGCTTGCCAGAGCATTTTTATATCGCAGATAATTAATCATATTGCGGCGCTCGTTGCGGCTCAGCTTGGTATAGGGCTCCTGTCCGCCAATAAGATAGCCGATGCTTCCCATAGGAAGGGTTGCTGCTTCAATACCTTCCCCGGGAACAGCGTCTATGCTCACAGTAGCCTCGGGAACTATTTCCAAAATCTGCCAGGAGGCAGTCGAAGAATCCGGGGTATGCTCTTTTGCCAGATCTTCGATGCGATCCAAGGTATTCCTCGCCGCCAGGGCTTCAAGGCTTCCTCCGAAATTATTCAGGGTTAGAGCCAGAGTCAGCACCAGGGCTGTCCATGACTTTAAATAAGTTTTTTTTGCGCGTTTCACAGCAGGCCTCCGTTAGTAATATGTCGGGGCTGTGGTGGATATCCTTTTCCACAGCTCTTCATCTTCATCATATTTATACTCGCCTATGAAATACTTAGGCTTTCCGGTAAAGGTATTATCGTTTTGATCTATAGTTACTGAATCCGGATACCAGACCCTTATATATCTCACTCCGTTTTGTACCTTCATCTGTATCAGGTATCTGGTTTCATTATCCTGGTTACGGTATATACTGTTCCCTAACACCGACCCTGCTTTATCCTTAAGCGGCTTCATAGTGTTGATATAGACTCCCTGGGTATCTCCCGCCGGACGGTAGGTGGTCCCGAGCTGCTTGAAGCTATATAAATTAAGCAGGTCATCGGTGGAGCCGGGAACCGGAATAAAGACCGGCCAGTAGTCGTAGACAGGAGCTGCATCTGTATATTTGGATCCCCTCACCTGGAACACGGCATTGCCTATATAGGTCTCCACTTGAATATAGGGCTCATCAAGACCGCTGGTCAGCTTTTGGCTCCCCTCGGAGTTACTGTAGCTTACCTCAGATACCTTAAGATTATATTTCTTTTTCAGACCATCAAGTGTGTTAAAACTTACAGAAAGTCCTTTAGGATAAGAAGGATATTCTATCTTCGCATCCTTAAGCTTTTTTATCCTGAAATTCAGGTTGAGGTCATCCGCTGTGGAGGTCTCGATATGATCCTTATCTATCTCCTTGCCGCCGTTACTTACTTTTATCTCGCCGTAACCGGCCTCTGTACCGGAATCCTTGTACCGCACTCCCTTAAAGGCCCTCTCTACCTGTCCTATATGTATGGGATCCAGGGTCTTGCCCTTATCGTCCTTTTCCCTAGGAAGAGTCGAGTCCCCATCTCCCCTGAGTTCAAAGAGCTTATATTCCAGCTCGCCGTCCGTCTTATCATTCATCTGCAGCTTAAAGGCAGGCATACGGAATTCTCCCCGGCCACAGAGCTGATATTTCCCATTTGACAGACGGGCCACTGCAGCAAACTGATAGGCGCGCTCTTCATTTATCTTCGCCTCGGAATAAACGGCATCCGGAACGGTAAAGCTTGTATCGTCGTGAGTTAATATTTCCGTCCAGCCATCAGGTTTGGCATCCGCCATATCCGATTTAAAGCCCCAGGCCGTCTCTGACAAAATACGATAATAGAATATCTTTACCGCACCTGCCTCGGAGGGAGGAAGGTTTGTATAGGGATCCGATTCCAGGTTTATAGTCTCCTGTCCCCTGTATATTACGGTATTTAAGACCGTGGAGACGGTTGAGCCGGATTCGAGTACATCTATCACATTCTTTCCAGGTTCCTCTGTTCCCGCTGCCGGCAAATATTTCACCTCGTACCTGGTCATTCCTCCATTGGCTCTGGCGTGGAGGGCTTCCACGGTTACCTTATACCGGGTGCCTTCCTGGGCATCTGCCGGAATGGTAAAGGTACAGGTACTCCCTGAGGTCTTAAGATCCGACACAGCGGGACTTACCTTAAATTCGAGGGCATACAGCTTCTCCCTGTCTTTCTTGGTTATTTTATCATCAGTCTGGGCATCGATCTGCGCCGTAACGGTTACTTTTGCTCCGGGTATTGCTCTCGGAGAGGCTGTCATGCTGGTCAGCTCCACCCTATTTACCCTTCTGACATAGACTGTTATATCCTTGGTCTGATCAGTATCCTGTACGGAAGTGGCTCTCACTGTAAAAGATTTCGCTTTTTCGTCGGAGCCCACCTTTAGGGTCTTCTCATCCGGGACTTCGGTAGAGTCCGAAGTGGGAT
>CAMNBW010000096.1 GCA_946533525.1 uncultured Lachnospiraceae bacterium | reverse complement strand
GCATCGACATGGATTTCATGAACTTAAACCAGGCGGCTCACGGCGACAGGGAGTACGGCTTCATCCTTTCCAGACTGAGAATCCCTCACGAGGTAGTTGTGGGCTACTACGAGCACGAGGAGACCATCGAGGCCATCGCCCGCTTCGCCCGTGTGGCAAAGGCTATAGCTTATTCCAGGAGCTTAAGGGTAGCGATGTTCGGAAACAACATGCGTGACGTTGCGGTTACCGACGGCGACCGTGTAGAGAGCCAGATAAGGTACGGCTGGGAAGTAAATTATTATGCTATCGGTGATCTGGTTAAAATAATTGATAAGGTAACCAAAAAAGAAATCGATGCCAAGATGGAAGAGTACAAGAGCCTCTATACAATGAAGACCAAGAACGTGGAGGCTGTCCGCGAGCAGGCGAAGTATGAGGTAGGTTTCGAGAAGTTCTTTGAGAAGAAGGGCATAGGGGCTTTCACGGATACATTCCAGGATCTCTACGGCCTTAAGCAGCTTCCCGGTATCGCAGCGCAGAATCTCATGGCGAAGGGCATAGGCTTCGGACCCGAGGGAGACTATAAGACCAGCGCCCTTTCTGCTGTATTTATGAAGATGGCTGAAGGCCTCAAGGGAGCTACGGGCTTTATCGAGGACTATACCTATGACCTTACAAAGGGTAAGGAGCTGGAGCTTGCAGCACACATGCTGGAGGTTTCCCCTGCCTTTGCGGCCACCAAGCCCGTTATTGATGTACTGCCCTTAAGCATAGGAGACAGAGAGGATCCCGCAAGGCTTATCTTTGACTCTGTCCAGGGAGATGCGGTACAGGTCTGCATGACTGATATGGGAGACCGCTTCAGGATCATCTGCGCCGATGTTGAGATCGTAAAGCAGCCCAAGAAGATGCCCAAGCTCCCCGTTGCAAGGATAATGTGGAAATTAAAGCCCGACTTCAAGACCGGGGCAGCGGGATGGCTCTATGCAGGCGGCGCCCACCATGCGGTTATCTCCACGGCCCTTAACAGGGAGGATGTGGCTATGTTCTGCAGACTGACCGGGACAGAGCTCATAACCATCGGAGACGATTCCACAATGAGCAGTGTGGCAAAGTTGGCAGAATGGAAATAAAAGTGCCAAAAAGTTTGTTATATTTTTCTACGTTTTTTGTATAAAATTTTGTACCACAATGTATTTTTATTGACAATGGATATTTATCTAAGGTAAAATTTCACTGTTCGGGTGTATACAAAGATGCACCCGGACAGAAACAAAAAGTTTAGACAAAGTGGAGGAAAAAAACTAATGAAGAAAAAGCTTTTAAGTGCAATCCTTAGTGTTGCAATGGTAGCAACCCTTCTTGCAGGCTGCGGAAGCGCTGCTGCTCCGGCTGCAGATGCTGCTCCGGCTGCTGACGCTGCTGCTCCGGCTGCAGAGGAGGCTCCTGCTGCTGACGCTGCTACAGAGGCAGTTGAAGAAGTTGCTGCTGCTACACCCGCTTCGGGCGTAGGCGGAAACAAGGTAGGTGTTGCGATGCCTACTCAGTCTTCCGAGAGATGGATCAACGACGGTGCAAACATGAAGTCCCAGCTCGAGGAGCTTGGCTATGAAGTTGATCTTCAGTACGCTGAGGACGATGTACAGATGCAGGTTTCCCAGATCGAGAACATGATAGCTTCCGGCGTTAACTGCCTTGTTATCGCTTCTATCGACTCTGACGCTCTTGTAAACGTTGAGGCTACAGCTAAGGAAGCTGGTATCCCCATCATCGCTTACGACCGTCTCCTTATGAACACCGACGCTGTTTCTTACTATGCAACCTTCGATAACAAGGGTGTTGGTACCGTTATCGGTGAGTACATCAGAGACCACGCTACAAAGGACGGAAACGTAGGACTTGACGCAGTTAAGGCTGCAGGCGCTAAGATGAACATCGAGTTCCTTATGGGATCACCTGATGACAACAACGCTCTTATGCTCTACAACGGACTTATGGAAGTTCTTCAGCCCTATCTTGATGACGGCACACTTGTTTGTAAGTCAGGCAGAACTTCTTTCGACGATACCTGTATCTTAAGATGGTCTCAGGAGACTGCTCAGCAGAACATGGAGAACTATCTGACAGGTTTCTATTCAGACGAGAAGATCGACATCGTAGCAAGCGCATTTGACGGCTTCGCATACGGCGCAAAGGCAGCTCTTGAGGGAGCTGGATACACAGAGGCAGATTGGCCGCTCATCACAGGTCAGGATGCAGAGCTTATGGCTTCCAAGAACATCATCGCCGGCTGGCAGACAATGTCCATCTACAAGGATACACGTCTCCTTGCTTCCAAGTGCGTTACCATGGTACAGGCAGTTCTTGAGGGTGCTGAGCCCGAGATCAACGATACCGAGCAGTACAACAACGGTTCTGTAGTAGTTCCTTCATACCTCTGCACACCTGTTGCGGTTGATAAGGATAACTACAAGGAGCTCCTTATTGACGGCGGATATTACACCGAAGAGCAGTTAGCTGAATAATCGAACCTTATATCAGCTAGATTTTAGGGCGGCGCGGAGCTTTGAAGCGCCGCCCGTTTCATAAGATGGCACGTCTGAGCAACAGGTTTGGCGGGTCATCGAAGGCCGGAGGAATAAATCGGTACGGCCAACATATATTTTTATGAAAGGATATAAATAAGGGATGTCTGACTATATCTTGGAAATGAACCATATTACAAAAGAGTTCTCCGGAGTTAAAGCCCTTGATGATGTTAATCTTAAGGTTAAACGCGGTGAGATACACGGACTATGCGGGGAAAACGGTGCAGGCAAGTCTACACTGATGAACGTGCTCTCAGGTGTGTATCCCTTCGGTTCTTACAGCGGAGATATTGTCTATGACGGTGAGGTCTGCAAATTTCACCATATCAAGGACAGTGAGAAAAAAGGCATCGTTATCATTCACCAGGAGCTGGCACTAAGTCCCCTGCTCTCGGTAGCGGAGAACGTATTCATAGGTAACGAACAGAAGATGTTCAAGGGTGTTATAGATTGGACCAAGACCAGGGCAAGGGCTCAGGAAATGCTTGCCAAGGTCGGACTTGGAAACGAGAACGTTAACGTCCCGGTAAATTCGCTGGGAGTTGGAAAGCAGCAGCTTATAGAAATTGCCAAGGCAATGGCCAAGAAGGTTGAGCTTCTTATTCTGGACGAGCCCACTGCTGCCCTTAATGATGAAGAAAGTAAACAGCTTCTGGATATAATGCTGGATCTGAAGAAACAGGGCATCACCTGTATCATCATTTCCCATAAGCTGAACGAGCTGGAATATGTCTGCGACGGACTTACGATCATACGTGACGGCCATACCATTGAGACGTTGGAAAAGGGTGTGGATGAATTTACCGAAGACAGGGTTATAAAGGGCATGGTAGGCCGTGAGCTGACCAACCGTTATCCTGCCCGTGAGGGTGTCGAGGTTAAGGACGTTATCTTCGAGGTAAATAACTGGAACGTATTCCATCCGGATGATCCGGAAAGGCAGGTCCTCAAGGATATAAACATCAATGTCCGCGCAGGAGAGGTTGTAGGCCTTGCCGGACTGATGGGAGCCGGCCGGACCGAGTTCGCCATGAGTGTATTCGGTAAGAGCTACGGACAGAAGATTTCCGGAACTGTAAAGATAAATGGAAAAGAAGTTCATCTGAATTCGGTGACGGATGCCATTAACAGCAAGCTGGCATACGTGTCTGAGGACAGAAAGACCTACGGTCTGGTGCTTATAGACGATATAAAGCACAATATGACCATGGCGGCTTTAAGGGAGTACTTCTCGAAAAACGGGGTTGTAAACAGCAACGATGAGATCCTGGCGGCAGAGGAGTACAAGAAGAAGATCAACGTAAAGGCAAACTCCATCGAGCAGCCGGTTGGCTCTCTTTCGGGAGGAAACCAGCAGAAGGTGGTACTTGCCAAGTGGATGCTTACACAGCCCGACGTACTCATACTTGACGAGCCTACCCGAGGAATAGACGTAGGAGCAAAATATGAGATCTACTGTGTTATAAATGATCTGGCCAAGGCGGGCAAGGCCGTTATCGTTATTTCTTCCGAAATGCAGGAGATAATAGGTACCTGCGACAGGGTATATGTTATCAACGACGGTGAGATAGCGGGAGAGCTGAACAAGGACGAGGTTTCTCAGGAAAAGATAATGCAGTGCATTATGTCACATAACAGGAGGGGTGAACAGTAATGGAAAAAAAGCAAGTCAATCTGGATATGAAACAATACGGTATGTTTATCGTACTGATCGCGGTTTTTCTGATTTTCGCGGTCATGACCGGAGGAAAGAACCTTTCCCCCGCAAACATCAATAACCTTATTCTGCAGAACAGCTACGTTGTTATTCTTGCAACAGGTATGCTGCTTTGCGTACTGACCGGTAACGTTGACCTGGGTGTAGGTTCAGTCGTTGCTCTTTGCGGTTCCGTAGTCGGCGTGCTGCTCATAGATTTCAAGGTGAGCAAGGTAGTGGCTATAATTGTGGCTCTGCTGGTAGGTCTTCTTTGCGGTATGTTCGCAGGCTTCTTCATAGCGGTAATGGGTGTTCCGCCTTTCATCGTAACCCTGGCAACAATGCTCATGGGCCGTGGTGCTACTTATACCATCCTTAAGGCCCAGACAAAGGGACCCTTCGACGGAAGCTACAACTACATCGGTGCAGGCTTCCTGCCTAAGATAGCAGTCGGTAATTTCGACCTTCTCTGCCTTATCGTTGCCATCATAGCCACCGTAGCTATTATTTCTGGTGAGATAAAGGGTATGGCAACCAAGAAGAAGTATGGCTTTGCTCAGAACCCCTTATGGCAGACGGTAATAAAGGACGGTATTTTCATCCTCCTTGTTTGGTTTGTACTTATCAAGCTGGGACAGTACAGCGGCTTCCCCTTCGTTCTGGTTATCATGGGATGTATAGTTGGAATTTACCACTTTATTACAAGCCAGACCGTTGCAGGCCGTCAGATATATGCCCTCGGCGGTAACCGTAAGGCGGCTCAGCTTTCCGGTATCAACACTGACCGCGTGTTCTTCTGGGTTTACACAAACATGGGCTTCCTGTCTGGCGTTGCGGGAATAGTTCTTTCAGCGAGAAACGGTTCCGCCACACCTAAGGCCGGTGACCAGTTCGAGATGGACGCCATCGCTTCCTGCTACTTAGGCGGCGCGGCTGTTGCCGGTGGTGCCGGTACAATCTTCGGAGCTGTAATCGGAGCGTTTATCATGGGTATCCTGAATAACGGTATGTCGCTCTACGGCTGGTCTACAGATATTCAGAAGATCGTTAAGGGTGCCGTTTTGCTCGGTGCCGTTACGGTTGATCTGCTCTCCAAGAGAAAGAAGGGCTGATCCTGAGCTGATCAGATAATGACAGGGCCGCCATTTTTTTAAATGGCGGCCCATTTTCTTGCGCTTATATTTTTCATGAAATGAAAAACTGCCACACATAGGTGTGACAGCTTCCTTTAATCTCAGTTGTTTTTCGCTTTCTAAATAATCTCGTTGTTGCTGTATCTTTATTAAAAAGTGAATAATTTTCCCGGATTAGAGTTTGGTAACATTTGTTGCCTGAGGTCCTTTTTCGCCGTTTACAACATCAAATTCAACCGACTGACCTTCATCAAGGGACTTGAAACCTTCCATGTTGAGTCCTGAATAGTGAACAAAAACATCATTACCCTGCTCGTCAGAAATAAAACCATATCCCTTTTGGTTGTTGAACCACTTAACTGTACCTTTCATGCTGTGAATACCTCCAAAGTTTATAAGTTATGATTTGCTGACGTCACTGCGGCTACACAACGTTCATTAGGGATATTACATTTATGAACGAAAAGCTACTGACAGACTTCGACAGCAATCTTATATTAGCACAATAATGTGGGAAAGTAAACGAATTCTTTTTAATTGATTGAATATCCTCTATTTGCTATAATAAAAAAATGTAACTAAACGCCCGGACGATAATATATAGTAAACGGCATAAGGCTTTGACTAAGGGCTATTACTATAATATATGTTATTGTAATTTTGATTAAAAGGGGTTTTGACCATTAATTTTTTTAAATAAAAACAGGATTTCAGGAGAAGTAATGAGTAAAAGAAAAAAGAGGGAAAAGGCGGAGGTCAAAAAGACCGAAGAGAAGATAGAGGAGCTATATGACGAAGTGAGGCTCCCGTACAGCGAGGATATGCCTGAGGAATCGGAGGCGGCGAAAGCTGCTGAGGACAGGATCAAGGAGCTGGCGGCAAAGGTAGAGGAGAAGGCGCCGGAAGAAAGCGCCGATGTTGAGACACAAAAGGA
>CAMNBW010000095.1 GCA_946533525.1 uncultured Lachnospiraceae bacterium | reverse complement strand
TAATTATACAAATTTATTGTTAAAAAATTGCCGAACCGGACTTTCGGAACGTATTTTATAGTGGAAACCAAAACAGGCAATAAATAAAAAACAAGGAGCAAGAACAGATGAGCGAGTGGGATTTTCAGAAATCAAGGTTCGAACAGAAGAACATGAGTGAAAATCTTCAGGCTGTGGAGCAGCAGAAGAAGATGGATGCCAATAAATTCGAAAAGGCCTTCGGTTACGATTTTGTATCCATGGATCTTCAGAACAGAGCGGCACAGCTTTCGGCAGATCAGATCTTCGGCGAGCAGCTGGAAAACAGGGCGCAGATACCGAAGGACAGACTTAAGGATAAAATTGCCGAGAAGTACCATGAGGCTTTCGGAAATAAGACAGTCTGGAAGATGACGAAGGGTAAGAGGGCTGACCACGCTAAAAACAAGCTTTCGCTCCAGGACCACATGAGGGAGGAATATGAGGCCCTTATACGCAGAAGAAATGAAGAGGCTGAGGACCGCATGAACTATATCTCCATGGATATGGCGGATCACCTTGCCGAGAACTATATCACTAACGATGAAAAAGCGGCACTTCGCGAGTGGATAATAGGTATTGACGCAAAGAACGTTTCATATAATGAGATCGAGGGTAAGTTCGAGGCCGAGGACGATCCTGAAACTGTAAGCTATGCAAAGAGACTGACTTCCGACAACAAGGAGGAGCGTATCAAGGCATATAAGGATATCTTTAAGGTAGCCTCCGCCATTGATTTGGATCAGCTTGGTTATACCTCCGACAGGGATTTCGCATCGAATTTTGCGAAAAAATACGATGTCATCTGCAAGGTTGCGGCATTGCAGGTATTTATAGATAAGTTCAAGGAGGACGGCGGAACAACAATAAATGATCATATATGCGTAGCAGACCTGGAGGCCAGGGCGGAGCTCGCAAAGCAGTATAAGGAAGAGTATGAGATGCGTATGCAGCTCATCAGCTCACCCTACTATGCCCTCCTTTCCACCGATGATGTACAGGACTTCATGAGTAAGAAGGATAAGGGCCGGAACGTGGATGCTGCTTCTCCTGAATTCACCCGGTATATCAACCTCTACAGAAAACTCAATGAAAGCGCTGTGGGGAAGAATGTGAACGCAGGATTTCATCTGGATGAACTGAAGGATCAAAAGAGAGAAGCCTATGCCCAGGAATATATTGACAGGGTAAATGAGGCGATACCGGATGCTGATCAATTGACCGATATGAGTGCAAATGCGCTGGTCTCCGCTTTAAATATCAGTAAGGAAGTGCCGGTCGCGGCGGATGACTTCGCATTCATGCTTAATACTCCGGTAGAGCTTAAGATGGATAACTATAATCCGGCTCAGATCAAGAGGATCGAGGAGAATATTACGGAGGCCGTAAGAAATAAAAGCTTTGGCGGCGTTGCCTTAAAGCAGGAGATGCATGAGGAGGTCGACAGGAGCTATAGAACAGTCAGTCAGACCAAAAAGGACTACTATATTGCGCTTAAGAAGCTGGAGTATGTCAAAAGCCTTAAAACAGGTCTTGGCTGCGATACAAATACTCCCGGCTTCAAGAACCTGCCTCAGGCAAAGGTCATAAAAGCATTAAAAAGAGGCGGAGATGAAGCCATTGAGGCATTGCAGAAAAATGCAGACAGTCTGGCTGCAGCTTACAGGAAAAATCTGGTCAACCTTGCCATAACATTGGATGATCAGGGACTTAAGGCATACAGCGGAGAGCAGGAGGACCTTATCGTAAAGAGGGATTATGACGCTGAGCCTGAGATGGAGAATGACAGCCGTGTTGCACTCTTCAGAGAGGCACTTATGACACGTTCGCAAGCGGACATGGACAAAGTCAAGGCAATGCCATATTCCACTAAGAAGCTCGGACAGAGAATGTTCCATGAGATATTTAAGGAAAGGCATGAAAACAACAATCCCGAGCTTCCCGAGGAGGGTGAAGTACTGCCGATGGAAGCGGAGGATAAGAAGGAAATAAACTGGATGCTTCATCAGCTTGTCATGAATGAGGATCTGGATGCTGATGGAATAGATAAGCTGCAGGAGCTCTGGGAGAAGAGAATTGCATATAAGCAGGGTGAAGGAGAGCCCGTAAGTGAAAGCGTCCAGAATACCGTGTCCAACTTCTTCTTTAGCTGGAAGGAAACTCTCGAGGGAGTAGAACAGAAAAAAATGGATATTAAGACCTCGATAGTGATGAATCGTCAGCAGTCTACGGTGCTTAAGCTCCAGAAGCAGGGCGGGGTCGATGTAATAAAGGAGCTGCAGCAGAAAAGAGAGGCCCAGAAGAAGCAGGACTACGAGGCAAGAAAAGGGAATGTCGCCAGGGTCAACAGGGACATGGCGCATTGGGACGAGAAGATCAAAGGCTCCTATCATCATGTATTGGATCTTGAAACCGAGACCACTTACCAGGCAGTAATGCACCCTGTAGAGGCAAATGAAAGGATCCGCCAGCGCATAATCAATGATGAAATGCGCCAGGAGAGAAGAAATCTTTATATGGAGTTGACTGACGAGCAGCGCAAGGCCTTAAGGGCAAAGAAGCAGTATGTCTTAAGGAAGGAGGAGCCTCAGCAAAGACACGTCAGAAACACTTACGGAAAGCTTTACAGGAACTCGATCCGTGACGTTGAGGCAGTGCTTCGTAAGATGAACCCCAAGGCCTACGAGGAGGTCGACAGGAAGAGGCGCAGCGACGACCCCAAGGATCGTGTAGTGGATCTTTATCATTCCGAAGGGACCAGACTCTTGGAGGAGGAGGGCCATGAGGTACTTGAGATCGATATAGGAGGCTCCAGCTATCGTGAGTTCTCACATGCGCAAAACGGCTTTTTGGGCTATTCCGAGGGTGATGAATACGAGCTTCACAAGCAGTACGGAGAGCAGTATTACAGCCCCAGAAACGGAAAGATCATGAAATTTATCCGCTCCAAGACGACATATGGAGAGAGCGATATTGCTACAGGACGGAGAAAGACACGCTTTACCATTGCCGGACCTTCTCCCACGACCGGCGGTATAACCAACTTCGGTGATTACAGCATCGGTCATACGACAGAGAACATTAAAGAGATAGGCAGCAGCTACCTTGAAGCCATATTCAAGAAGTGGGATGCCGAGATGAAGGAATATGACAAGAAAAAGACCGGACCGGATCCGTCCATGAACTTTCCTATGGTGGATGTAATGTTCAGGGGTCACAGCAGAGGCGGTGTAGGCTCGTCAATGGGTGAAATGAAGCTTAAGCACTGGCTGCATACGAATTATCCCAAGTATGAGAATAAGGTCAAATTCCATATCACGCAGTACGATGCGGTTCCCGGAGGTCCCAGTGACTGGGGCGGATATGAAAAGATAGATCATACAGGAAAGGGTCACACCACATATGCCAACAAGGCAGCCGATACAGCCGCGAGAAAGATTAAGGACACCGAATACCTGCCGGTAGGAGCAGAGGCAGAGACTACGGCTATTTATTCCATGAACACCCAGTATAAGGATAATTTCGCGGCTCAGGAGATCCGTCATGCCAAGAGGCTTATATTCACGCCCTTCAACCATGCGGTGGGTCTGGATGTGGAAAGCACCGATAATTCCCAGATGGATCAGGAAGGCGAGAAGCTTCACGCAATGACCTTCTACGACACGACAACGAACAAGGCATACAGACAGTCAGGCCTGGATCACTTGGGCGACGGAGTCTATGTCATGGACGAGAAGCATAATCTGGTAAAGCTTAACAGCGTTGATGAGTATGTTAAGATAATCCAGCTTACCGTTCCGCAGTCAGAGCTTAAGGAACAGGCTACGAGGCATAAGGCAATGCTCCATGCGGTAGCTTCCAAGTTTGATATGGAGGATGAGGCTGCGGACAATATCTGGAAGGAGAACTTAAAGAGCGAGGAGGTTAAGGAGGCCGAGGAGAACTGGTCGGTTTACGATGCCGAGAACAAGGTAAGATCCGTTTCCACCGAGACAGAGGATAAAAAGAAGTTTGTCAAAGGCATGAAGGCTGCGCTGGAGAACAGAAGGCATATATTTAACAGCTATATTGACAAAAAGGTAGAGGTTGAGAACAGGAAGAATTTCCTCAAAGCCTGTGTTGATGCAAGCTATAAAACGGATTATGTGGGCTATGGCCTGCAAAAGGCCGATAAATCCGCCGATGCGATAGCTGAAATGCAGGCTGCGGTGGAGGAATACAGAAAGCTTAAGGGAACCGTCAATCTTGATGATCTCTCCGATGATGAGCTGGAGATCGTAAATTCCGCAGAGACGGCAGTCAAGCTCTATGACGTGACGCTGCAGCGTATCGTTGATGAGTATGAGGAGATCAACGAGGAGGACGTTGCCAGGGAGCATAAGAAGAATATTATCAGGAATAATAACAAGCCCGATCTGGAAGTCATCAAAGAAGAAGCTGAAGAGAAAGAGGAAGAGAAGAGCCTGTTCGGCAGCGCGGTTATAGTCGAGGACGAGAAGAAAGAGGTCAAAAAGGAAGACAAAAAAGAGGATAAAAAAATCGACGATGACGAAGAGGATGACGATGACTTTGAGGTAGTAGACAGTAAAAACATTTATTATTGATCGACGTATGTCAAGCTGCGGGGCGGGGGACTTTATCCCCCGCCATTTTGTATCGCAGAGCCGCCGATAGGAATATGTCAGCTAAAGCTGACCGGCGGCTCGCGGGCGAGTAGGGTGCGATTTCATCTTCCCTGCTCGATTGGTATAATTCAAATCATTTGTTTTTTGGTCAGAATCGGACGATCAAGAGGAATTAAAAACATGGAAAAACAGAAAAGGGAGAAAAGGTCAAAAAGGAGCGTTCCGTTTTTCAGTATAGGCAGGAAGATAGGTCTTATGGTCGCTATCCTCGTGATCGTCACCTTTTATCAGACGGAGATGACGGCATCCAGGCTGCAGATGAACAGGGCTTTGAATAAAGAGATAGATGACAGCATCTAGATGGGATATATGCTAAGGCAGATCCTGGATACGGAATTTCTGACATCTCTTTTCAGAAGGGGTATCGAGATATATAACGGTATCCCGGAGGCCAACGATAAGAACGAGGCTATGTACGGTCTTGAACGTCTTACAGGGTGTCTTAACGATAACAGGGAAAAGAGCGGAAAAGAGCTTTTGAATACCGTCATAGCAGATGTGGATGAATTCGCCGTGGGGGCGGGACAGTTTGACGACATGACGAGCGTATTGCTGGAGATAAATAAGGATTGACTGTTATTTCCGCACACTGTGATTGCGTTTTGGATCAATGTATAATAGAATAATAGGATAGCGCATAAATGACTATCAAGGCAGGGCGCTAAAGCGCCTCACAAATACAAGGGGAGCCGCATAAATGGAATTTACAACTGTTGAAAAAGGAAACTGGGAGTATTTTCAGCCCTTTATCGGGAATGACCCCGAAGCGGGGGTGGGAGTAATCGGGGCCATAGAGGATGATATGCCAATAGGCGCCGCCGCCTTCGAGATCAGGGACAACTCGGCCATAATGACCCAGATATTGATATCTGAGGACTACAGAGGACGGGGCGCGGGAAAAGGAATCTTAGGACTGGCAAAGAGAGCCTTTGCGACTGCAGGAATAAGAGATTTTATGGTTTTTTATACCGACAAAGAGGATATTACCGGCTTCCTGACGATGGAAGGCTTCCGCTGTACACAGACGGACCCGCTCTATTCCTGCTCCATGCAGGGAGCGGTAGATTCAAAAAACGTGAAAATGCTTTTGGGCAAATGCAAGGGGGATTCGATAATAGCCTGTAAGGATCTTGTGACCGCCGAAAGGGAAAAGGGACAATTGCTGCTTAAAAGACACAGATTCGACAGTTCCGTATATGAAAACGGAGCCTATGATGAGAATCTGTCCTTTGCGTATAAGCGCGGCGGGGAAGTCAAGGGATTGATCATGGCAATGACCGAAGGGGATGATGTTTACGTCACCGCCCTGGTGACCACCGGTGAGGATAAGAAGGTTCCCACTGAACTGATAGCAGCCTTTGTAAGAGCCGTGACAGAAAGAAAGCTCACAGGGGGAAAGCTTTATTTCCTTGCAAGAAACAGGAAATTTGCCATGAATATCAATACCTTTCTGGATAAGGGAGCGCAGCTTGAAAGGGTGGAAAGTGCCTGGACTGCCCACTTCAGATTTCAAGATGCCGAAGAGGAAGAAGAAATGCTGTAAAAAACGATCGGGTTTGCGGAATGAACCTCAATTGCATTGATATGATGAAGAGTAATTACTGCTTGACGCGGCGATATTTAAGTAGTATAGTT
>CAMNBW010000094.1 GCA_946533525.1 uncultured Lachnospiraceae bacterium | reverse complement strand
TTGCTGGTGCAGTCGTAGAGGACGCGGTTGACGCCTTTGACTTCGTTGACGATGCGGTCGGAGACGCGGCTTAGGAGGTTGAAGGGAAGCGGGGCGGCTTCGGCGGTCATGAAGTCGGAGGTTATTACAGCGCGCAGAACGATCGCGTAATCGTAGGTTCGTCCGTCTCCCATGACACCGACGGAGCGCATGTTGGACAGCGCGGCGTAATACTGTGAAGGCATCCACTCCGGAGTCTTGTCCTGCAGCGCAGCTTCTTTTTCAAGCTCCTCTCTGTAAATAGCATCTGCCTCCTGAACGATGTGTACCTTTTCGGCAGTGACCTCTCCGATAATTCTGATGCCAAGGCCGGGGCCGGGGAAAGGCTGACGAAATACAAGCTTCTCCGGAATACCCAATTCGAGGCCGGCCGCGCGGACTTCATCCTTGAAGAGCATTCGAAGCGGCTCGACTATTTCCTGAAAATCCACATAGTCCGGGAGACCGCCGACATTGTGATGAGACTTTATCGTGGCAGCCTTGCCCAGACCGGACTCTATTACGTCCGGATAAATCGTACCCTGCACAAGATAATCGATAGTTCCAAGCTTCTTTGCTTCCTCCTCAAAAACTCTGATAAACTCTTCTCCTATTATCTTTCGCTTCTGTTCAGGGTCGGTAACGTTTCTAAGCTTTTCATAAAATCTCTCCTGAGCATTGACCCTTATAAAGTTGAGCTTATACGGACCCTTCGGGCCGAATACGGCTTCCACCATATCCCCCTCGTCTTTTCTCAAAAGACCGTGATCCACAAAGACGCATGTAAGCTGTTCTCCGATCGCTTTGCTCATTAATACCGCTGCCACGGAAGAATCCACTCCGCCCGACAGCGCGCAAAGCGCCCTCTTGCTTCCGATCTTTTTTCTGAGCTCTTCAACCGTCGTGTCCACAAAGGAAGCCATTTTCCAGTTGCCGCTGCAGCCGCATATCTTTAAAACAAAATTCGATAATATCTTAAAGCCCTCTTCTGTGTGTACGACCTCAGGGTGGAACTGCACTGCATACAGCTTCCTGCCGGCATCCATCATTGCAGCATTGGGGCAGTTCGAGGTATGCGCAATATTTTCAAAGCCCTCCGGAAGCTTCTCGATATAATCCGTATGGCTCATCCAGCACTTTGATACCGGCTTAACATTTTCCATCAGAAGGTTTCCGGTTTCTACGGTAACCTCGGTATTTCCATATTCTGAGGTGGGAGCAGTCGATACTTTCCCTCCAAGCTTATGCGCCATAAGCTGCGCTCCGTAGCAGATTCCAAGGACCGGAACCCCTAATTCAAAAAGCTCTCCTGCATACGTAGGAGAGTCGGCTTTATAGACACTGTTCGGACCGCCTGTAAGGATTATCCCTTTGGGAGACATTTCCCGGATTTTATCGAGACTTATAGTATTCGGATGCACTTCGCAATAAACACTGCACTCCCTGACCCGTCTTGCGATCAACTGATTGTACTGTCCGCCAAAATCCAATACAAGTATATTTTCCTGCTCCATCTATACTTATGACCTCCTATCATAGCTTTCTTTTAGTCTTGTTATGGCACGCACCATAGACGCCTGTGCCATATAATACTCTACCCTCGAGGAATGATGTATCAACCCCTCCTGCGCGCGTTCAAGCGCTGCCTGAGCCCTTACCCTGTCGATATCCTCGGGCCTTTCGCAGGTATCTACAAGCACCGTACAGCGATTATTGACAAACTGCGCAGTCCCCATGCCGCAAATAGCCCTGTGCCATTCTCCGTCTTCCGTTTGAAATCTGATACCTCCAACGGCAACAGCCACTATTTCTTCCTCATGGTGTGCCATAAATTCAAACTCGCCGTCTATTGAGCTGCCGATAAATGCAAGTATCTTACCCTCAAAAAAAATTTTATCCGTAGCAATGATCCTTATGAAAAAGGTATTACTCATAAACCTGCCTCAAATAATGGTTTTAGCCTTTTCGGCCACTTCATCTATGGTGCCCACATTAAAGAACGCCGCCTCGGGATAACCGTCCGCACTTCCTTCTATGATCGCCTTAAAGCCCCTTATTGTCTCCTTGACCGGAACATATTTCCCCGGAACTCCGGTAAACTGCTCCGCCACAAAAAATGGCTGGGAGAGGAAACGCTGTATCTTTCTTGCCCTGTAGACGACCCGCTTATCGTCTTCCGAAAGTTCCTCCATTCCAAGGATGGCGATTATATCCTGAAGCTCCTTATATTTTTGAAGCATTTGCTGAACCTTCATGGAAACTTCGTAATGCTCTTTTCCAACTATGTCAGCTTCAAGAATTCTGGAAGATGATTCCAGCGGATCTACTGCAGGATAAATACCCTGTTCCACTATCTTTCTGGATAATACTGTTGTCGCATCGAGGTGTGCGAAAGTTGTCGCCGGTGCAGGATCCGTAAGATCATCCGCGGGTACATATACCGCCTGTACCGAGGTTACGGAGCCACTCCTTGTAGATGCGATCCTTTCCTGCAGCTCACCCATATCATTAGTCAGGGTGGGCTGATAACCTACCGCCGAAGGCATCCTTCCCAAAAGAGCGGATACTTCCGACCCGGCCTGAACAAAACGGAAAATGTTATCTATAAACAAAAGTACGTCCTTATTTTCCCGGTCTCTGAAATATTCCGCCATTGTAAGCCCCGTTTCAGCGACTCTCATACGGGCCCCCGGAGGCTCATTCATCTGTCCGAAAACAAGGGCGGTCTTTTCTATAACTCCGGATTCTTTCATTTCGACCCATAGATCGTTGCCTTCACGCGAACGCTCCCCCACCCCTGTGAAGATTGAATATCCGCCGTGTTCGGTAGCAACATTCCTTATAAGTTCCTGGATCAAAACAGTCTTTCCTACTCCCGCTCCTCCGAAAAGTCCGACTTTCCCGCCCTTCGCGTAGGGCGCGATAAGATCCACAACTTTTATTCCGGTCTCAAGTATTTCCTGAACAGGAGACTGCTCTTCAAATGAAGGCGGTTCCCTGTGAATAGGCCACTGTTCTTCCGCTCCGACTTCCCCTGCATTATCAATGGCATCTCCGAAGACATTAAAAATACGTCCGAGAGTTTTTTGTCCGACGGGGACTTTGATGGGTTCAAAATTATTTATGACCTCCATGTCCCTGCATAAACCCTCGCTTGCAGTAAGCATTATGCAGCGAACAACATTGCCGCCTATATGCTGGGCAACCTCCATGACTGCCTTGCCGGAATTATCCACCGTCATTGCATCTTTAATATGGGGAAGCGGCTCTCCGCTTTCAAATTCCACATCAACCACAGGCCCCATGACCTGCACGATCTTACCCTTGTTCATAGCTCCTCCGATAATCTTATCGTCTATGTCCTCTCAGAGCCTTTGCTCCCGAAGTTACTTCCGTGATTTCCTGTGTAATGTTCGTTTGCCGTACTCTGTTATATTTAATAGAAAGCTCATGCAATATCTTATTAGCACTGTCATTTGCCGATTGCATCGCCATCATCCTGGAATTCTGCTCTGCGCAAAATGACTCAACAAGCGCCGAATAAATAAAACCGTTGAGATAATTTGGAACAACATAATCCACAACAGCCTCTGTAGACGGCTTAAGGAAAAATTCCTCATGATAAACGTCCATAGGAATGCTCAAATTCGGAATACTTACCTGCAGCGGCAGAAGCTGTTTGATCTGCGCATTGGAATCCATACCCGATTTTATCGTGGTAAAAATAATGTTGAGCTCGTGTATCTGGCCCCGCCGGTACAGATCCAACATGGTAAGACTAATCATCCTGGCTCTGTGAAGAGACGGATTTTGCGCCGTATACTTAAATTCCTCTTCCACCGGAATATTTTTCTTTTCAAAATAATGCCTTCCGACCTCGCCGACTACAAAGAGTTTGAATTTTGGCTTTGTGTTGACTTTCTCTTCAGTCAGCTTGAGTACATTATGATTATATGCACCCGCCAAACCCTTATCTGCCGTAACTACCAGAAAAGCCGAAACTTTTTCTTCTTCCGGCATATCGGTATGCTGATTAAAATATTCATGATCTATATTGGGAAGATGTCGGAGCAGCCGCTCCATCATTGCCTGAATCGAATAGAAATAAGGCTCTGTTTCATCCAGGGAACGCTTGGCCTTCTGCAGCTTCGTAGAAGAAATAAGGTACATAGCATTGGTAATCTTCTGTGTATCTTTTATGCTGTTTATTCTTTCCTTAATTTCCTTCGTTCCCTGCATAAACCGCTCTGAATCCTCTCATTGCGTCCACAAGTTTTTCTTCAAGCTCGCTGCTGAGTTCTTTTTTATTCCGCAGCTCATTCATATCAATTTCAAAATTCTTATGCATATACTCGATCATCTCCATCTGATACTCCTTCAAATATTCAGCAGGAATATCAATGAGAAGCTTATTGTTGACTGCAATAAGCGAGATAACCTGTTCTTCCATGGAAAGGGGTCTTTCCAACGGCTGTTTTAAAAGCTCCATCAGAGCCCTTCCCTGAGTAAGCTGCAGTTGTGTGGACAGGTCAAGCTCCGAAGAAAACTGGGTGAATACCTCCATCTCCCGATACTGAGCCAGGTCTATCCTCAAAGAACCTGCGCTTTTTTTCATTGCCTTTGTCTGCGCAGCACCTCCCACACGGGATACCGACAGACCCACATTTACCGCCGGACGCTGTCCCTCAAAGAACAGATCGCTCTCCAAAAATATCTGTCCGTCGGTAATGGAGATTACATTTGTAGGAATATACGCGGAAACGTCCCCCGCCTGTGTCTCGATTATAGGCAGAGCCGTTATGGATCCGCCTCCCAGTTCGGGCGAGAGCCTGCATGAACGCTCCAGCAGACGCGAATGCAGATAAAAAACGTCTCCGGGATAAGCCTCACGTCCCGGGGGCCTCTCCAAAAGAAGCGAGATCGCCCTGTATGCCATTGCATGCTTGGAAAGATCATCGTAGACGATCAGCACATCCTTGCCCTGACGCATAAAATATTCCGCCATTGCCGTCCCTGAATAGGGTGCAATATATTGAAGCGGAGCGGGATCTGCCGCAGTGGCATTCATAACTATGGTATAATCCAGAGCATGATTCTTCCTTAAAATATTAACTATTTTTGCAACGTTGGAAGCCTTCTGCCCGACCGAAACATATATGCAGATAACATTCTTGCCGCGCTGATTGATTATCGTATCTATTGCAATAGAGGTCTTTCCGGTCTGTCTGTCTCCGATTATAAGCTCTCTTTGCCCTCTCCCTATGGGGAACATGGAGTCGATGGCTAATATTCCGGTCTCCATCGGAACACCTACAGACTTTCTGTCCACTATTCCCGGCGCCGGCTCCTCAATAGGTCTGTATCCGGTGGAAGTTATTTCTCCGAGACCGTCAATGGGTGCGCCCAGAGCATCGACAACTCTTCCCAGGTAAGCTTCTCCTACCGAGACTCCTGCTCTGTCTCCCGTCCTCACTACGCGGGTTCCCTCTACAATATCGCGCTCACGACCGAAAAGAATACAGCCCGCATCCTCCCTGCGAATATCGAGAACCATTCCCTTAACGCCGTTCTCAAATATGACGATCTCTCCGTATACGACGTGCTCTATGCCGCTGATTCTGGCAATGCCGTCGCCTATCCAGGTAACGTACCCGATCTCACGATTCAGCGCCTTAAGTTCAAAATCCTTTGCCTCTCCCTTAAGGATGTTCATTATATCCGAAGAATTATATTCGACCTCGGAGGTTTTTTGTTTCAGATAAGATTTGAGCTGCGCAAGACGTCCCTCAGAGCTCCAGTCGAATTCCTCGTTTCCTACACGAAGAATAAAGCCGCTTCCAAGAGTTTTATCCTCCTTCAGAACCAGCTCAAAGTCCTGACTTCCCGTCTTCTTTCCTATATAAGCTTTTATTGATTTAAGCTGCTCCGCGGTTGGAGCAGTAACATATATCAAAGATGCGGTGATCAATTTTCTTCACCTGCCTTGGCCAAAAATAAGTCCAGAAGCTTTCTGTCTTCCTCAGAGGTTTTATTCTCAGCCATCATTACTGAAGCCGCATTAAGTATCGTCTCGGATAACTCATTCTGATTTTCTTTCAGTATTCTCTTATGCTGGTTTTCAGCCTCAACAGTTGCTTCGTCGATAATGTTCTGAGCCTTTTTCTTAGCTTCACTTATTATATTGTTGTATTCTGCAGTAGCCTTGGCATTACTTTCGGCAAGAGCCTCCTTCTTGAGGTTCTCAATCCTCTCCATTTCGCTGTCCATGCTGGTTTTGAGAATCTCGGCCTCTTTACGCTTTAGCTCAGCCTCAGAATTGATCTCTGAAATTTCTTCTTCACGTTCTTTAATAATCTTATTTACCGGTCCCAAAAGAAACTTCCTGAATATCAGGTAGAAAATAAGAAGATTTATGATTGTAAAAAGAATATGTGTCCAATCAATATTAAGCACGATCCATATCCTCC
>CAMNBW010000093.1 GCA_946533525.1 uncultured Lachnospiraceae bacterium | reverse complement strand
TAAAATATGGGTTTCATCGCTACTTCGCCGCGCTCGCAGACAAATTTGCAGTAATGGTAGGCTGTCTTGATAACAAGATTCGCTCCCGAGACCTCGAGATGAGTTCCGGGATAGGCATAGTCGGAAACCTCGATAAAGGAATCCGTTCCCAGATCCATCTCCTTCTCGAGCTCCATAAGCTCTTTGGTGTCCGCCTGTGACTTTTTCGTAAGCTCCCCGTAGGAATCGGAAAGCTTCTTCATGTTCATGGCCTGGGCTGCCGGAAGCTTTATGCCCTGGGCGAGCTTCTGCTTGACCGAAAGGAGGATGGGCTGCATCTGCGCCAACTGCTTTCCTATGTCCTGAAGCTCCTTTTGCAGGGTGGCTATACGCTCCTTCTTCTTCGGATCGAGCCCCACTTCCAGAATAGTTGTCGTCCCCATGTCCGACCCTATGGTCTTGGCCTTGATGCTTTTGCGGGCGCGTATCGGTCCCCCGGTAATAAAGCCTCTCTTGCCCTCCACCGTTATGGTCGAGCCCGCCGTAACCTGGCTGTTTATTATGGCCTCGGTCTGGACGTAGTTGCCCGCCTCCACCGATGTATTCTCTATATATTTGGAGATGATATTGACCCCTGCGGTCACCTTTCCCACGTTGTTGCCGTTAATGCCTCGTACAACGGTAACCGTTCCGCCGGCCTCCACCGTAGCGCCTTCCACGACGCCGCGCACCTCAATATCCCCGGAGGCCTTGACAGTAAAGCCCTCATGCACATTGCCGTTTATGAGGAGGTTTCCGTCATAATCGATGTTGCCCGTTGACGTATCCACATCCTTTACTTCGTAAATGTCGGAAACTATCACCATGCCCTCTGCGAGGCGCACGTGCCCGCTGACATTAGCGGTGAGCTCTGTTCTCTCTTTATTTATGGCTACATTTTTTCCGAAGAGAAGCTGCACATTCTCCACGGGACGGGGCTGAACGTGCTCTCCCAGCACATTCACTCCGAAGCCTCCCTGCTTCGCGGGATGGAGCCTTGCAAGGAGATCTCCTTCCCTGCATTCGCAGACCGTCTTCAGATTGAAGAAATCCACGCTCCCGTCTTCCTTCTGCGCCGGTTTTACGGAGAGGTCTGTGTTGAAGAAATATTCAACATAGCCGTCCTCGCTCTCTTCGGGAGGGATGCCGTGGGCAATGACGAAATCGGTGCAGTACTTCCTGTCCTTTAAGAAGTTCTCCACGCTCTCAGTATCCAGCTCCGCCTTGTAGCCCTGATTGATAAGGTCGTTTTTTATTTCCTCGAGGGAGACCATGCCTCCGCCCGCGGCAGGATACAGGCGGGCTATAACGCTCATCCTGTCCTCGCTGGCTCTTAAGTTCGTCTCTTCGTTAACTTTGTAATACGGTGTCTGCTGGAGCTTTATGGGCTCCTCCGAATTGGAATTGATGGCGTTGCGCACAAGCGTAGCGCTGTATGGAAGCTTTTTCTTCTTTAAATAATTCTCAACCTCAAGCATGGTAACCGGCTTTCCGGCTCCCTGAGGCCTGTGAATAATAAGGGAAGTTCCCTTTTCGTCCGTATGAAGCTGAAAATAACCGTTTAAATCAGCCATTATCTGCCTCCTGTATCAAAGGGGTTTTATCCCCAGGAATATCTGACATATAGCTCATAGCTACTCCGCTCACCTTATACCTTAAGTCTGGTCGGTAAACATACCCATGTACTTCCCGAGCTTGGCCTTCATCTTCTGAAGGGCCCGCACATGAAGCTGCGATACTCTGGGCTCAGAAACCTCAAGCACGTTGCTTATTTCCTTTAAAGTAAGCTCCTCATAATAATAGAGCACTATAACCTTTCTTTCCTTTTCGGTCAGTAGCTCCAGGGACTCGGCCAGCATCTTCTTGAGCTCCTCTTTTTCTACGGCCTCCTCCGGTCCCTCCATCCTTGAGCGGGAGGTATCCTTTATAGGCGCTTCCGTTCCCTGTTCTATAAATTCATCCAGCGATACTACGTTTGTGACCGCCATCTGCGACTGCCAGTCCGCGTACTCGTCCTCGCTTATCCCGAGGTTCTCCGCTATCTCCGTATCGGTGGCAGCCCGGCCCTTGGATGTCTCCACATCCTTGATCGCCGCATCTATCTTCTTCTGCTTCTGTCTGATGGTCCTGGGTATCCAGTCCATCTTCCTTATCTGGTCGAGTATGGCTCCCCTTATCCTTAAGGACGCATAGGTTTCAAACTTTACATCCTTGGCGAAGTCAAACTTGTCTATTGCATCTATAAGTCCGAAAACCCCGTATCCTACAAGGTCGTCATACTCCACATTGTAGCCGAGATACATACCGAGACGCCCGGCGACTATCTTGACCAGCGGAGCATACTCTACTATTATCTTTTCCCTAAGCTCGGGGGAGCGCTTTGCGGCATACTCATCCCAAAGTTTCTTTCTTGCGGTTTCGTCCATTACGAAACAGCCCCCTCATCGTTAAACAGTATTATTCTTTTCTATTACTTCCCCGTCGTTGGCTCCCTCTTCTCCTTCTCCCTCTGCCTCGGGCTTCTCTTCCTCTTCAGGAGGCTCTATAACTATCCTGTCCAGGAGAAGCTTGATAATGCCTCCCACGATCCAGAAGCAGACCAGAGAAATAAATACGATGAAAAGCATCTTAAGGAGCGGAAAGTGTCTGAGAAAACACGAAATAGCCGTAGCCGCTCCACCTATAAGCATCACGACTGCCGGCACGGGTTTTGTCTTCAGATGTATTTCCTCGGGCGGCTTTTCCTCTTCTTCGGGTTCTTCCCCTTCAGCCAGCCCGTTCTCTTCTATTTCAGGACCCTCCCCTTCGGGAGGTGCTCCGGTCTCCTGGTTCCCGCCCGGGGCTCCGCCGGCGACCTCGGCAACATTCAGATTATCTTCAGCCATAAGTAATATCAACAGTTACACGGGAATTACCCGTGTCCCATCTCAGATAGTTTTTACCGGCTTACCGACCGCTTTTATGATAAAATCCCCGGTCTCCGGGAAAAACTCCACCGTCCGACCAAAATTCAGACCGGTATCCTCCGCCAGAAGCCGGATCCCCAGCTCCCTCAGCTTTTTCTTAACTCCCTCGACATTCCTGTCTCCGACCTGCATCATGGCACTGTCGGAATTGAAATTAAACATCTTGGCTCCGCCGGCGATCTTTGCCACCATTCTGGAACGCTTGGCTCCTGCCTGTTCCATGATGCGCACAAGCTCGGCGACTCCCGTATCAGCAAATTTCGCCACATTGGAATTATTTCTGATGGCGGTACTGTCCGGGAGCATTACATGAGCCAGTCCGCCAACCTTGTTGACGGTATCCCTGAGCGCCACTCCCACACAGGAACCCAGGCCGAGAGTAGTTATACCTGCGGGCGGAATACACAGCTTGAGATCTGCCATTCCTACTTTTATTAAATCAGCCATAACTTTGCTCCAAGTATATCTATTTGGAAACTGTCCGAAACACCCCGGTTTGCGGACAGTTACTTTACTTTGTTACTGTATAACTCCCAATGCTTTGAGAAGCTTATCATACGACGGAAGATCGGGCACAAGCAGGAAGAATGCGTTAAGCTCTTCATCCCCGGTAAATCCCGTCTGTATAAACAATATCTTATCTCCCACCATTCCGAACTGTATCGCGGGAACCGAAAGAATAGCTCCCGCCATATCTATCGTAAGATCCGGAATGGACTCGGTAATCGTCAGGTTTGTAATAGCCGCCAGCGAATTGAGGTAAGCGCCCGTTACGATGTTCCCGATCTCCTTAAGAGCCGAAGCTTCCATTTCGCTAAGCTCTCCTTCAGTGGGCGTGGTTCCCATGAGCTTGGAGGTAAGCAGATGGGCGCTGCGCTCATCCAACAGGAACATGATGCTTCCGGTTATATCACCTTCCACTAAGAGATAGATACCCGCCATGATCTGCTCTTCGCCGCCCATGGCTTCGCCTATCTTGTCAAAATCCAAAAGCTCTACCTTCGGAACCGTCATCTTAACCTGAGTATTGAGCATCTGCGCAAGGGAGGTGGCAGCATTTCCCGCACCGATATTCCCCAGCTCCGTCAATACATCAATATATATCGGTTCAACATGGTTCAGATCAAATTCACTCATTAAACAGACCTCATTTTAAATATTTGTGCAAAACTTATGACTCAGCTACACTCTTTTCCTCGTCAATAACCGTAGCAAGATCCAGGATAGAGATAAGTCCCTCCTCCACCTTGCCGACACCGCTGATAAAGGATTTCGCATCGAGCTTTGAATCATGTGAAACTCTTTCAATATTGTCGGAGCTTATTGTAACAACATGCTTTACTTCGTCCACCACGATACCTATTGAAGCATTGGACTCATACTTTAAAATGATGATCCTGCTCTTGTTGGTTATCTCATCTTCTCCGAGACCCATCTTCTTCCTTATGCTCATTACCGGCACAACCTCGCCACGGAGGTTTATAACGCCCTTGAAGAAGGGCTGTACCTTGGGCACACGGGTTATACTCTGCATACGAACGATATTGTCGATATACTTAATATCTATGCCGTACTGCTCATTAACTACGGTAATGACTATATATTGGATGAGTTCTGCATGTGACTCATGGGTATTTAAAACATCTACAATTTCTTCAGCCATCTTTCAATGTCCCCCTTAGTATTCCTTTTATTTAATTAAAACAGTGCATTCGAGTCAAGGATAAGAGCTACTTCGCCGTTTCCTAAGATCGTGGCTCCGCTGATTATCCTGGTGGTATTGATGTATTTTCCGAGAGACTTGATAACGACTTCCATCTGTCCGATAAGCTCGTCCACAACAAGTCCCGCAAGGGAATCTCCCTTCTTGACTACCGCAACCACAAGGTTTGCATTGGGATCATTTTTCGAAGGTGCATCCAGTATCTCCGAAAGCCTGATTATCGGAATAACGGTACCTCTCAACTGGATAACCTCTTTATTCTCAACCAGCTTTACATCCGAGATCGGTATATCCTCGATAGTCTGGATATTTCCGAGGGCGATGGCAAATTTCTCGCCGCCCACAACAACCATGAGGGCCTGGATAATAGCCAGTGTAAGGGGAAGCCTGATAACGAAGGTGCTGCCCTCGCCGAGCTTCGAGCGTACCTCTACATCGCCTCCGAGAGCCTCGATCTTGGACTTTACAACGTCCAGACCAACTCCTCTTCCGGAAAGATCCGTAACCTTCTTGGCCATGGAGAAACCGGGATCGAAAAGAACCTCGATGACCTCTTTATCGTTCATCTGCAGAGCTCTTTCCTCCGGCAGATAATTTCTCTCTATTATTTTATTCCTTACGGCCTCTACGTCAATTCCCCTACCGTCGTCTCCAACCTCTATTATAACGTTGTTGCCGTCCTGGAAGGCATTGATGAAGATCGAACCCATGGCGGGCTTGCCGGCGTTTCGCCTCTCATCGGGCATTTCCAGTCCGTGATCGGCACTGTTCCTCAAAAGGTGCATAAGAGGGTCAGACAGCTCGTCAACCACGGTCCTGTCAAGCTCTGTCTCCTCACCGGTGATGGTTAAGGTCATCTGCTTGCCGAGGCTCTTCTCAAGGTCTCTTATCATCCTCGGGAATTTCTGCAGGGCGTTCTCAATAGGAACCATTCGAACCTTCATAACTGATTCATGAAGGTTAGTGGTAACGCTCTCCAGATATTCGATATGCTCGTTAAAATGCGCATCCACATCGGAGTCCGAACCCTTCTGGGCCATATTCGCTCCTGCGGAAACGATTGAATTCTTCGCTATGATAAGCTCGCTGACCAGGTTCATCAGTACATCGAGCTTCTCTATATCTACACGGACCGTCCTGTTCGTAACGGCCTTGCCTGCGGGCTTTGCTGCCGCGGCCTTCTTCTCGGGAGCCTTCTTCTCTGCGGGAGCCGCTGCCTCTGCCGGAGCCGCTTCCTCTACAGGAGCTGCCGCCCCCGCTGCGGGAGCCGCTTCCTCCGCCTCTGCTGCGGGGTTGTTTAACATTTCCTCATTAAACTCTTCCGCAACCACATCCACTATCTCGGACACGCTCTTTGCCGCCTCGACAACCTTGTCCAGGGACTCCTCGGTCACAACGAACATGCTGAAATGGAAATCAAAATGCTCGTCCTCTATATCCTGTGAGGAGGGCTCTACAGCCGCCACCTCGCCGAATTCCTCTATCGCCTTGAATACCAGGAAGGCCCGGGCTGCCTTCAGGAGACAGTTCTCGTCGATATATACGGTAGCTCCGTAAACGTGCTGGCCGGCCACTATGGCGTCCTTCATGGTGCTCACCTGTGAATCGTCGAGCTTCATGGCCTTGTAGAGAGCCTTTTCGTCAGACGCTCCTCCTGCCGGTGCCGCTGCCGCTTCCGCCGCGGGAGCTGCTGCTGCCGCCGGAGCCGCTCCGCCTGCGCTGCTTACTTCTCCTGTACCCTCCTGGAGTATCTTATTGAGCTCCTCCAGTATACCTTCGTTATCCTCTGTACCCTCATCGGATGT
>CAMNBW010000092.1 GCA_946533525.1 uncultured Lachnospiraceae bacterium | reverse complement strand
ATCCTGAAATTGAGCTTGTCGATCTTCGGACGGCCCTTGAAATATTTGTCGTTGGCGCTGTATGAGATATAGTGTGCCGGGTCGTAATCGTCGAGCTTAAAGGGACCGTCCACAACGTCCGGATGGTTGAACCAGTCGCTCGAGAGGAGCTCACCCGCCGGAATGTCCTTTAGTACGTGGCTCGGAAGTATACATATCCAGGTAGCCACGTTATTTATAAAGGTATTGAGGTTCATATGGCTCTTAAGCTTAAACTGCAGGTTTTTATCGTCCACCTTGACGATACCGTCTATGCTCTCGGCCCCCGAAGGAGAGGAGCCGTCGTCGCCAAAGCCCTCGAACATGCTGAAATCGTAGTTAAAATTTGCCACCTCGGGACAGGTCATCCGTAAAAAGGTGAAGATAACGTCGTCGGCAACAACGGGCTCTCCGTCGGACCAGACCGCATCGTCCCTTAACTTAACGTCGAAGACCTTGTTGTCCTCGGTGCTTATGCTCTCCGCTATAAAGCCCTCATAACCCATATCCTCGGTAAAGCCCGCCAGAGGAAGGAACATGAGGCTCGTCGCGTAGAGGTTAATAAACGCATAGTCCATGTTCAGGGGATTTAGGGTGCCAAGGGTATCCGTGACCCCTATGTTTACGATCTTCTCCCCCGCAGCGCTCCCGGTTCCACTGCTGCCTGATGCCGCGGCCTGCTCCGTTCCCTCTGCCGGCGCCGCAGCTCCCCCTCCTGCCGCAGAGCCGCAGGCGGCCAGCGATGCCGTAAGGGCCAGGACCAGTACAAGGGAAAGGGTCTTCTTTAACAGCTTTTTCATAATCTTACTCCTCCTTGTCTTTTCTCTTTAAAAAACTCTGAAACATTATCAACAGTATCGTTAACACAAAGCCCGCTGCCGTAAGACACGCCCCGGTCCGCAGGTACGGCGTTTCATATTTCAGGCTTATTTCATGCTCCCCGGCCGAAACCGGAACCGAAAGAAACATGATGTTCGCACAGGCGGTCTTCGTCTCCTGCCCGTCCACATAGGCCTTCCAGCCCGTGGAATAGGGTATCGAAAGCACGAGAAGCTTATCCTGCGTAAGCTTAAGCTTACCATTTATGGCGTTAATATCAAGGCTTATATCTGTCAGGGGCTCCCTTCTCAAGCCCTCAAGACCTGTCGTTATATTTTCTGCCGGCTGACAGACTACGTCAAGACTCTCAAAGTTATAAAATCCCGGTTTTGTCAACTTGCAGTAAATTTCCTTAAGGCCCTCCTCACTGTATCCCATGCTCGTGATAAAGCTGTCGTGACCCGTATAGCAGTCGTGCATCGGGGTGAAATACTCGATTTTTTCGGTAAAATTCCCGTTTTCCGGCCCGAAGAGGAGCCCCGCCTCGTCGTCGGGTCTTTTTAAAAATTCAGCCGCCCTTATCCCGGCCCTCTCATACCGGCTTAAGCTCTTCCACTCATCGTCGGTATAGGCTTCAGACAGCTTCCTGCCCTCAAAGCCTGTCCCGGTAAGGACCACATAATACTCGCTGTCCGGCACTGCCTTAAGCTCCAGCTTTAAGACGGCATCCCTGCCCCGGACATCTATTCCCTTATCGGTGATCACGGTCTCTCCGCCGCTCACCTGTGTAATGTTCTTTAAGACGCTCCTGCGGCTGAGCTTCCCATCGAGTTCAGTCACCGGAAGCTTCGTACTCTCAATATCCTCCGTACCCAGCACCGCTCCGTACAGCATGGCCTCCTGCCGCCCTGCCAGATCCAGGGAATAAAACTCCTCCCGGCTCACAGCAGTATCATAGGTATAGCCCAGAGGAAGATAGTTCTCATTTTTCCAGGCTGCGGAATGGCCGTCGTAGGTATCGGCCTCCGCCACCTTCTCGTCGTAGCCGTAGGGTAGGGAAGCCTCCTCTCCCTGCCTTACGTTATAGTATTTTACGCTTAAGAGCCCATCCATTATGCTCCTTCTGTCCGTTCCCTCGAGCTTAAAATCCATCTGGGTATTAAAGCCCAGCTCCCGGATGAACTCGGAAATGTTCGGCAGCATCATCGAAAAATACCGCCTGCATAAATTAACGCTTCTATGGAGCGAGGAATTTCCGCCTCCGGTTGTGACTCCAATCTCCCCCGTGCGGAAAAATTCATTATCGCCGATAAGCTCTATGGTCTTGTCGGAATTCCTGTTCTCAAGGATGTCGTCGGCAGTATTGATGTCGTTATATTTGCTGATCACGTATTTCCCGTCCCCGGCAAACTGAGGGTCCCACAGCCTGTAGGTCATAAAGATCAGTCCCATTATAAAGACCGCAAAAACCGTAAGCCTCGTCTTTATGCTCTCCCTATCCTTAATATCAAAGGCCATCAGCAGAAGGCAGGCGGTGAAGAGGACGATAATTGAAGCGAAGGTATGCATATTCCGTAGTGAGGGCAGAAGCAGCGAGACCGCGCTTATTATGACCGCTGATAGAACAAGGCGGAGCTTCTGCGGCCTGTCCAGCTCGTAGAGCTCCGGGTAGACCTTCGCCACAACGTAGCCCATGAGGCAGGCAAAGGCCCAGACCCACCTGTTGGTAACGTAGCTGAAGCCGTTCATCATATAGGCAAACCAGGGCACGAAGGAAAAGATAAGGAAGCTTATCACAGCGGCCTTGAGCCTTAAAGCCCCGTCCTTTTTCAAAAACAGGATGAGCACCGCCACCAGCGCTACCACGGAGTAGCCCGCGGTCATCAGTCCCTCGGCCTGCTGCAGGTTTGTAAAGCCCGCAATATATTCAAAATAATACTTTAAGCCGTAGGTCAGGGTATAGGGGTAGCCTCTCCCCACCCGGCTTTCGGAGAGCAGGAGGGAGATCTCGGGAAGCAGCACCACCGCTGAAATAAGCAGCAGGCAGACCGAGCTTAGGGCAAAGCTTAAGAGGGTCGTCAGGTACCGCTTAAGGTCAAACTCCTTCCTTAAGCAGATCAGCCTGAAGACGCAGTAAAAAACGGCAAAGACCATCTGCGCATAGAAAAAATAGATATTGCTCATGGCCGCAAAGGCCGAGGCAAAGATGAACAGGGCGCATTTCCTCTCCCTTATAACCTTGTCCACCCCTAAAAGGATCAGCGGAAAGAAGACTATCGGAACCCCGAACATAAGGTGCTTCATTGCCAGGGTCAGGGAGTAGCCGCTGAAAACATAGACAAAGGAGCCTAAGAGCGTGGCGAACTTCCGGTTTCCGTGCCAAAGCGAAAACCAGGAGAAGGCCAGCCCGCCTAGGTAGAGCCTTGCGAGATAGATAAAGCAATAGAGGAAATCCGTCCGCGACGGAGGCACCAGGGCGGCGAGCAGCATTATGGGCTCACCGACGCCGTAATAGTGCATTACGCCGAGTATATCCTCTCCAAGCCCCGCTGATATGTCCCACATCGGAAATTCCAGTCTATGCTCGCTTATCATCGTGGCTATGACCTGCCGCAGGAGCCTGCTGTAATAGAGCAGGGTATTGTAATTTTGCGAGATCCCGTCCCCGACTATTATTGTGGTCTTCCCGTACATCAGGAAGTACCTGAAAACTATGAGGGAGAGCAGCGCAAAGCACAGGGTATACGCCAAAGCGTAACCCCAATATGTATTTTTTATCCTGTCGTAAAGCCTTGAAATCCTGTTCATCCTGTCCTGGCTATAAACCTTATTAATCCGTCCTGTAAAAGCACAGGGCAATCCTGTCCTTTAAAACATGCATCGAATAGTCCCTGCCGTCGATACTGTCCAAAACCGTCTTCTCCACAAGGCGGTTATACTCCATCGGGTGGTCGTCGATACACTCCACACCCTTTCCCATGTTGTCCCGCTCGTCGTAGTAGGGATCAAAGACCCCGACCCTGTCGCCCTGAAGCCCGGTCAGGGTTATATAGTGAAAAATATCCTCCAGCATGCAGTTTACGACGGCCGATCCCCCTGTCCGAAGGCAGTGGCTGAGTTCCGAATCGACGCTTAAATTTACCGCCTCTCCCTCGGCACATACGCAGTGCAGCTTAAAACCGGTACTGGCCGCGTAGTTATTTATCCAGGCCGCCACGAACCTTAAGGCATCCCGGGAGGTCCCATAGACACAGGGCATACCGCTGCAGTTGCAGTTATCCATGCAATAGCTGTTTATGACCTTTATAAAAAGAGGCGGAAAATCATCCGCTTCAAAAAGGCAGCTTATTGCATTCATTATGGCCGTAGGCCCGCAGTCATATTCGCTGCACTGGTAGTTTAACGGTTTTTTCATCGTATTCTCTTCCCCTTTATGTCCGTCAGATCAGCCCGAAATGCTCACAGGCTTTGTATATCCCGTCTTCATGCAAGGCTGCGGTAACATAGTCCGCCACCTGCCGGACGTGGTCGTTGCCGTTTCCCATGGCTATGCCGACCCCCGCCCTCTCGATCATCTCTATGTCGTTCTCCCCGTCTCCGAAGGCGAAAACGTCTTCCATTCCACAGGATAAAAGCCCGGCCACCTTCTCCATCCCCGTGGCCTTGCTGAAGCCCTTCGGGATCATCTCTATTACGCTCGAGGTATGGACTATGAAATCGTAGTCCTCCTTTAGGACCTCATAGCACTCTTCTATATTGCTTCCGGTGGTCTCGCAGGAGAGCTTGGAGCATTTCCACTCGCCCTCGCTCTCCTTAATGCCCTTGATCCTGCTGCCCATCTCCTCGATTAGTTTCTGCCCGTAGGGGTCGTCCTTATATTCCTCATAGTCCATATATAAATAGTCCTTGCCCTCAAGCAGGGGCTTCATCCCGAAGGAACGGACGGTTTCTATGGTGCGCTTCACAAGGGCCTTATCGAGCTCCTTGTAAAAGACCACCTCATCGCCCTGCTCTATCATGGTGCCGCAGCCTGAAACCACCCCGTCGAAGCCTATTTCAAAGAGGCTGGGGTTTTGTATATAGCTCCTGCACCTCCCCGAACAGATAAAGGCGTAGTTGCCCTTGTCCCTCAGGGTCCTTATGGCCTGCACCGTGCTTTCGGGAATATAATTGGTGTAATCCCAGATAGTTCCGTCTATGTCAAAAAATACTGCCTTTGCGTTTCCCATTGTTATTGCTTTCCCTTTGCCTGTGAGCCGGAACCGGAACCTGCCGCTCCGACACCGGACACCATGCCTTCTTCGAGCTTCTTTAAGAGCTCCCGGCTTTCCGCCTCGTAAAACTCATATTCGCTGCCGGAGGTCTCCTTTTCATTGAGAGCCTTTCCCTGCCTTATAAATTCATGATAATATTTCACGGCCCTTTCCCATTTTGCCTTAACCGTGTCGCTATGAGAGAGATCTTTAAGTCCGTACTTTTCCGAGAGTATCTTCCCGAGGTAAGCCGTAAATTTTTCCTGACCGTTTATGTTCAAATGCTCGGAATTGTAGAAATCCTCATCGTAGTTTAAGCCTATCTCGGAGTGGAGCTTGTCGAAGTTGATAAAATCAAAGCCGTAATTTGAAACTATGCTTCCGACCCTGTTTGTGCGGCGGAAAAATTCCAGCGTGACCTCCTCCTTTTCGGTAATGTAGTGGGGCGTCCTTATAAAAAGTATCGGGCAGTCCACGTTGGCCTGGCAGTACTCCAGGAAGCCGCGAAGGGCCGCCTCGTGGTTAGGCTCCATATCAAGCTCTTCCTCGTCGCCCGCCGTATCCCATACCTCGTTTTCAAAGCTGTCCGCGGGAAAATGAGTCCTCTCCCCCTTCATGTAAAGACCGCCCCTTGTTTCAAAGCTCAATCTCTCATACAGGGTATTGAAGGCCTTTTTCAAGGATGTTATATTTCCGTGATATTTTAAATAAGGGATGTAGTAATTTATCCGGTCCTTCTCCCGCACATACCTGTCAATAAGCTCCTTCTTATGGGCGCTGACCGGCATATGGTCCGTAAAGAGCCTTAAATTCTCCTCGGTCACAAGCTCATCCTCCTCGGTATAGAGGGCGCCGTTCACCTCGATAACGATAAGCTTCGGGCTCTGGGTACGCAGTATCTCGTCCACCTGAAGCTGCCAAACTCCGTCGGAATTTCTCGGCGGGGCGAAGGGATAGCTTGTAAAGGCGAAGTTTTCATATGCGAGGGCCGGGGAAAAGGCCGTATACATATCGCTCGCCCCTATAAAGACCACGTCGAGGGAATTCCCGTCCTCCTTATAAAAGCCGCTTATCTGCACATCCCGGGGCTGCCAGGGCATTACCACAAATTCCTGCAGAAAATATACCGCAAGGACTATGGCAAGTATCAATGAAATTGTCTTAATACATCTTTTAGCTCTATAGTTCATTATTCCTTTAAACGCAGTTGTTCAGAAGCCCACAGGTTCCGAACCGCTGCCATTAAAACTGCATATATACAAAGCCCTGCACATCGTAGCCCGGGCCGTAAATGCCGTAAGTAAGCAGAAGTATCGCCCCCGCAAACAGCACTGCCCACTGAAGGGCCGCGTGTCTTTCGTTTAAAATATCCCGGATCTCCCGCCCGCTTATCTCCTGCACAAGGCTTACCGCAAAGAGGAAAAGGGCGGCGGCTATAAGGATGATATAGTTTAGCTGCATCTGCTCCGCCGAGACCTCCCCGAAGAG
>CAMNBW010000091.1 GCA_946533525.1 uncultured Lachnospiraceae bacterium | reverse complement strand
TTCGTAATCTCCCTGTACCATTATAAGTATACTCCTTAAGTATTATATATTTTTTTAATAGAGTAGGGAATATGAAATCGCACCCTACTCGCCCGCAGGGGTCGTTTGGCCGTAAGGCCAATAATTTCCTATCGCCGCCCTTGCGATAATAAAAAAGGCTGTTTGGATAAACAGCCTGTCTTATTCTTTTTTATTGCTAAATTAAGCTTCCTTACGCTTCTGCGTCCGACGCAGTCTCAGAAGCGGCAGGAACCTCTGCAGCCTCTTCCTTTACAACTGCTTCATCTGCTGAAGAACCCTCTTCGGAAGCTGCAGCCTCATCCTTTGCAAGAAGAACCTTAACGCTAAGAGAAATCTTCTTATTCTCTTCGTCAAAATCAACCACCTTGGCCTCAACTTCCTGTCCGAGTGAAAGAACATCGGCGGGCTTGTCGATATGATCCCGGGCGATCTGGGAAACATGGAGAAGGGCGTCAATTCCGGGCTCAAGCTCGATGAATGCGCCGAAGTCCGTCATACGTGCAACCTTTCCTTTAACAACAGTTCCAACAGCATATTTCTCTGCTGCATCGATCCAGGGATTCTGGTCGGGGAATTTAAGGGACAGAGCGATCTTTGTGCCCTGAATATCCTTGATAAATACCCTTAAGGTATCGCCTACCTTGAAGATCTTCTTAGGATTGTCCACATGACCCCAGGACATTTCGGAAATATGAAGAAGTCCGTCTATATCTCCGAGATCCACGAAGGCACCGAAATCAGTAACATTCTTAACCGAGCCCTCGATGATGTCGCCAACATGAAGCTTCTCTAAGATCTCCTTCTGACGGGAAGCCTTCTGCTCGATAAGCAGGCACTTTCTGTCTCCGATGACCCTTCTTCTCTTGGGATTGAATTCCGTGATAACAAATTCAATCTCCTGTCCGTTGTACTTGGAGAGATCCTTTTCATAGGAGTCCGAAACGAGGGAAGCGGGAATGAATACCCTTGCCTCGTCGTAAACTACCGAAAGACCTCCGTCCAGTACCTTGACTACCTTGCCCTTAAGAACTTCTTTGCTGTTAAATGCCTCTTCCAGCTTCTTGTTGCCTCTGTCTGCAGCAAGGCGCTTATAAGTCAGCGCAACCTGGCCGTCACCGTCGTTGACCTTTAAAACCTTCGCCTCCATGGTGTCGCCTTCCTTGACCACAGTAGTCAGGTCGAGATTGGAGTCGTTGGAATATTCATCTCTGGAAATGATACCGTCAGACTTGTAGCCGATATTGAGAACAATCTCTTCCGGCTTTACGGCGATTACCTTACCCTCAACCACTTCTCCTGTGTGTATGGTCTTGAAAGATTCGTTTAACATCTGTTCAAAATTCAGCTCTTCTGACATAATTTTGAACCTCCTCAATAATAAATTTCGGGGTCGACGCCCCAGCGGTGATACCTACACAAGAAAATGATTTAGCCTCTTCTAAATTCAAGTCATCAAGTGTCTGTATTAAATATGTTTTTGCGCAGCATTCTCTGCAGATGTCATAAAGCTTACCTGTATTCGAACTTCTGCGCGAGCCGATCACGATCATCGCATCGGCTTTGGATGCAATGCTGCGTGCTTCCTCCTGTCTTGTGCGGGTAGCAGAACACACAGTATTAACATCATATATACTATAACTTTTTTTTCGAAGGATTTCAACTAATTTTTCAAATTTCGATAAATTAAAAGTTGTCTGGGCAACCGCACAAACCTCCCGACCCCTTTCAAACTCGCAATTTTGAGCTTCTTCTTCATCCTTTATGACTTTTACGTTTCCGGTTGCATAACTGACTATGCCCTCAACCTCCGGGTGGGACGCATCGCCGATAACGATAATGTCCCGTCCCTTCTCGCTCTGCTCCCTGACAATGTCGTGAATCTTGCTGACAAAGGGACAGGTGGCATCCACCAGCCTTATTCCGGGTTTGGATGAAAGAATATCGTATATATCCTTCGGAACTCCGTGGGAACGGATAATTACAGTACCTTTTTCAAGTGCAGCGAGATCTTCCCTGCTTTTTAAAACCCTGACGCCCTTTTTTTCAAGGTCGCCAACCACCAGCTCATTGTGGATTATTTCTCCGTAGGTATATATCTCACCGCCCTTTTCGATCTCTTCGTAGACCTTATTGACGGCTCGCTCCACCCCGAAGCAAAATCCCGCTGACTCAGCGGTTATTATCTCTTTCATGGTTCAACCTGACGGTCAGGATATTCCGTCATACCTCTCTTTCGGACTTAAGCGCCAGGATCGTCGAAGCCACCTCATCTATGGTCATGTCCGAAGTATCCAGCAATATCGCATCCTCTGCCTGTTTAAGCGGGGATTCTTCACGGTTCATATCCCGGTTATCCCGCTCGAGGATCTCTTTTTCTATCTCGGAAAGCCTGCAATCCTCACCCTTGGCGGTGAGCTCATCATATCTTCTTTTGGCGCGCACCCTCCCGGAAGCCGTCATGTATATCTTAAGATCGGCATTTGGAAGCACTGCCGTTCCGATGTCCCGCCCGTCCATGACCACGTCGTTTGAAGCCGCCAGCTCCTGCTGCAGACTTACAAGCTTCCTTCTGACCTCTTTGACCGTCGATGTCTTCGAGGCCGCGGCACTGACCTCATTGGTACGTATTTTGTCGTTGACGTTCTCTCCGTTTAAAAATACGCACTGGGTCCCGTCTATATACTTTATCGAAATATCCGCATCGGCACAGGCCTTTGCCACCTCTTCACTGTCGGCAGGATCGATGCCCTTGCCCAGGATATAAAGAGCCATGGCGCGATACATTGCGCCCGTATCTACATATATATATTTAAGCTGACTTGCAACTTTTTTCGCTATTGTACTCTTGCCGGCGCCCGCAGGCCCGTCAATGGCGATATTAAACGACATCTTTTACCTCAATATAACCATGATATTAAGGTCAAAAAACTTCGTGCTTTTTTCGGATACAAGATATGGTTCTTTCGATTAAGCCCGATTATCATATCTTGTATCCAAAAAGTGCTAAAGCACCTTTTGACCTTAATATTACAACCATCGATAATTATAAATAACTGCCAAATAATGTCAATTAATTTTTGAACATTTTTTTATAAAATTATCTCTTTGTAAAATTATCATGAACCTGAAACAGCTCTGGCGGCTGCCGCAGCCGTGGACCAGGCTATCTGCAGATTAAACCCTCCGGTCAGGGCGTCCACATCCAAAACCTCTCCGATAAAGTAAAGCCCCTTTATCTCCTTTGCCTCCATGGTCTTAGGATCCACCTGCCGCACATCCACGCCGCCCTTTGTTATAACGGCTTCATCGTAGCTCCCCCTGCCCTTAAGGGAGATTTCCACATTCTTTATGATACGGGCAAAGCCCTGTCTTTCTTCCCGGCTAATGGAATTGCAGGGCTTTTCGGGAGAAATGCCGCTTAAGGCGACCATCATCTCCTCCATCTTATGAACAAAGAGGCTGCCTACCGAATTTTTAAACTGCTTATTCGGGTTCTCCTTAAATTCACGTATGAGCCTTTCGTCGAGCTGCTCAAAGCTCAGGGCTTTTTTCAGATCGAGGTGCAAGGTGAGGCCGGATATGTCAGTGTTTTTCGGAAGCCTTGAAGAGGCTGTAAGTATCACGGGTCCGCTTAAGCCGTTATGTGTAAATAAAAGCTCTCCAAAGTCCTCAAAGAGCTTTTTGCCCTTCCTGTCGGTGATGCTGACCCCGATATTTTTAAGGGAGACCCCTGCAAGCGGGGTGCATATGGTTTTATCCGCGTTTAGCGGCACCAGAGACGGACAGGTATCGGTGACCTTAAGTCCAAGCTCCCTGGCAAAAGAAAAACCGTCTCCGGTAGAGCCCGTGGAGGGATAGGAAAGCCCTCCTGTAGCCACTATAACGCAGTCGGCTTGAATTTCACGGCCATCGGCGCTTAGAACCCCTGAAACCCGTCCATTATCAGTAAGGATTTTTTTAACACCGCTTTTAAGGCAGACATTTACCTTATTCTGCTTAAGTCTCCTCGAAAGGCAGTCGGTGATCTCATAGGCGTGGTCGCTAAGCGGAAATACCCTGCCGCCCCTCTCTGTCTTAAGCTTAAGGCCCAGGGCTTCAAAATAGTCCATGGTCGCGGCGCTGTCGAAGCTGTAAAGAGCCGAATACATGAACTTGGGATTAGAGCTTATGCACTCGAGCATAGTGCGGACATCCGCGATATTTGTAAGATTCCCCCTGCCCTTTCCCGTTATAAAAAGCTTTTTCCCGAGCTTTTCGTTTTTTTCTAATAATAAAACATCGGCTTTGTGTGCGTCTATTAAACCGGCGCACATCATCCCCGATGCTCCTCCTCCGATAATTATGACCTTCTTCATGGCGCAGCCCTATTCTTCGTTTCTGACTTCCTTAAAAACCTCTTTCGGATAATTTCTTATCGCATCCTCGTTTAAGAGATTTATCTCATCGGTATTGTAGACCTGATAGTCCGCCCACATACCCTCCAGGGTCTTTAAGTTATTTACGACTTCGTCAGTCTTCTTCATGCAAAGCGCCACCACGAGCGCATTAATAACGCTTAAGGGAGCCACAAGGGAATCCACTATGGAGATATTGTCTGAACGGGCCAGGAGATTACAGGAGGAATAAAGGTTCATCGGCGAATGCATACTGTCTGTAATCGTAATTATCCCGGCGCTTCTGGAATTGGCAAATTCCAGGACCTTTAAGGTACGCATTGAATACCTCGGAAAGCTTATTCCTATAACGACGTCGTCCGCATTTAAGGAGATCATCTGCTCAAAGATCTCCGACATCGAGCTGGTCTGGATATTTTGCACGTTTCCGAACATCAGATTGAGATAAAAGCTTAAAAAGCCTGCCAAAGGTGCGCAGGAACGTATTCCGATGACATATATCCTCTTGGCGTGGATGATCTCGTTTACCGCAAGCTCGAAGGCCACGGTATCGATCTTTTCCATTGTATCTGCAATTTTTTCAATATCGCTGGACAAAACCGAGGTGATTATTTCGGACTGACTTGCATGGGCATATTTAGCGCCCATTTTAGAGATGGAGCCGAGCTTATTGCGGACTATTTTGGCCAGGGCCTCCTGAAATTCCGGGTACCCTGCGTAATCCAAAAAATAAGCAAACCTAACAACCGTAGATTCGCTCACTCCGGCGGCTGCACCGAGGCGGGCTGCCGTCATGAAGGCAGCTTCGTCGGTGTTGTCGGCAATATATTTTACCAAAGCCTTCTGCCCCTTGCTCATGGACGAAAATCTTTCATTCATCCGGGACAGAACGTCCATTTCATTAAGATTCATGTATTCTCCTGAACATATCCGCAAGCATCTCGGCTGTTTCCTCGTCGGTCAGATCGAAGTCGTTGCGGATGACCATACAGGCGACGCCGTGGATAAATATCCACATCTTCGAGAATATCTCTCCGGCCGCCTCCGGTTCCACCTTTATCTTTACGATCTCATTGATGACGAAGTTGGATGAACCGCCGTTTACAAGATCGTACATGCTGCTTTCGGAATCGTTGTTGTCCACAAAAAGAACACGAAAAAGATTGGGATACTTTCTCGCAAAGGTAATATATGCCATGCCGAGATCCACGAACGGAGTATCGGAGGTTTTTTCATAACCCTTACAATAGTCGTTGAAAAACTCAACGCATTTGACATAGACGTCCTTTTGAAGATCCTCCATATTTCTGTACAAACGGAAAATAGGCTGAGTAGAGCATCCGGCCTGGGCAGCAAGGTGCCTTGCGGAAAACTCCCCCATACCCTTGTCCTTTATGATCTCAAAAGCGCTGCTTAATAATTTATCTCTGGTGATGGTTTCTTTTCTAGGCATTAAAACAAAAGTCCCCTTAGAAGTATCGTAGATACGTAACCCCTCGGAAAAGCTCCGAAACAGTTACGCTATAGTGAACGAATTAAATTCGTTCACTATCAGAATACCGAAAAGGTGAAAAGCCCTTGACAATCAATCCCCCTTTTTTCGGTAACAAATGATATTTTAGTCCCTGCCCTCTTAAAAATCAACAACAAGATATAGGGTCAAACCCTTGTGAAATCTACAATTCTTATGGTGATTACCATAACATCTTTCCATAAAAACACACCTGTTAGCTTATTATGTAAATGCAAAAAATTTAACCCTTCTCAAGACTGTTTAAAAAGATATTATAGTAATCTGGAAACCTTTTTTTGAAGTTAAAAAGCTTCATATCCCGGTCCAGGAAGCAGTGTTCCGTGGCCGCCACGGCGCATAGCTGCCCCTCTTCGTTCTTAAGCTCGTATTCGCATCTGAATTTTACGCCGTTAAATTGGGTAAGCTTCATGGAAACAAAGACCCTGTTACCGAATTTAAGTGAGATCTTATACTTTGTCTCCACAGAAATAACAGGTATTATTATTCCGTCTTCCTCCATTTTATCGTAAGGCATACCCAATTTATCCATATAGTAGATCCTGCTCTCTTCCATCATCCTGATATAGTTCGAATGATGCACTATCCCCATCCTGTCGGTCTCATAATAAAATATATCTCTTGAATAGGGCTCGATTTCTTTTTTGCTCATAAA
>CAMNBW010000090.1 GCA_946533525.1 uncultured Lachnospiraceae bacterium | reverse complement strand
TTCAGCGCCCTTCCGGGCACATTCTTTTCCCTTAAGAAGGCCTCTGTCCTGTCCCTTGCATCCATGATCTCATCCGTAACTGCCCTGTAGCTTATACTCAGGGAATTGCCGCTGTCACTATCGAGCAGGAAGGGGAACTGCTTCTTCCCGTACCGCCAAAGTATGATAGCTGCCATGATAGCGACGCTTATGTATGTGCAGATAGCTTCACCTACCCATAGGCCGTAAATGCCGAAGCTGAGGGCCAACAGGATATTGGAGGATAGTCTCACGAGCAGGGAATCCAGAAAATTGCCGGCAACGCTGAGAGAATATTTTCCGATGTCGATAAAGTATTCCAGAAAAAGCTCGTTGATTATAACAGCTAAGACGGACAGGGAGGTCAGGCGGCAGGCCCAGATGGTGAGCTTTACCATTTCAGCCTCCTCTACACCGAAAAGCTTCGGGAGGAAAGGAGAGATGAACCAGACCACCCCTATGAAGATCACGGCCACTACAAAGGTGATCTTTAAGGCGTAGACGAAGAGGCTCTTCATGGCGCCCTCATTGTGATCCCCCCTGTAGGAGATCAGCATGGTCTTCATGGCCTCGTTAACTCCTCCGCCTATGGACATCATATCATATACGAAGTCGGAGACGGCGATCACCGCCAGATATTTTACACCGAACTGCCTTATAATGAACATATTGAGGAAAAAGACATAGGCGAAGTTAAAGAGGTCGTTGAAGGAATCGGCGATGCCGATGAATATCATCTCCCGTGTGTAGTCGGCGTTAAAGGTAAATACCGGCTTTATCCTGTATTTTTTGCTTACGTAGTGGGAGAGCACGATGCAAAAGGACAGGACGATTCCGAAGGCACTCCCGAGTGAGGCTCCCAGCATCCCCATATAGGGGATAAGGATGAAGGTCAGAAGAGCGTTTCCTACAAGAAGGGAGAGATGCCCCGCAAAATAGCGTATCTCGTCCCCTTCCACAAACAGAAACTCCTGCAGAAGAAAGAGCAGGGGCTGTATAAGAAAGGGAAACTTGTAGAAGAACAGGTATTCTCTGGCATACTGTCTGATAGCTCCCTGGGCACCGGAGGCGTCAAGGAAGGGGGTCTCGAACAGATAGGCCCCTCCGGTCAGGATTATACCCAAAATCACGGCGAGAACAACGGCCATTCCAAAGATGTTCCGTCTTTTATGATCGTTATAGTCAGCTATCGCGCGGGTGTATAAAATAACGGTACCGGCAGTGATCAGTGACTGAAAGACAGATACGAGGTCAAAAACGGGGGCTACGACCATTACCCCCGCTACTGCATCAGAGCCCAGCATCTGTCCGACAATGACCCGGTCAGTGGCCTGCATTATAAGGTACTGCACTCCTTCAAGCATGGCCACCAGCATTAGCCTGTTAACCTTTGCTCTGCCGAGGAAGCCGCCCTGCCTTTGTGATTTATCCTTATTTTTGGGTTCAGACACTTATTCGACTCCCTTTAGCGCCTCTACCATGTTGATATCCTTCACCTTGGAGGAGAGCACCGAATTAACTATGAGGGACAGTACAAAGGACAGGAAAAAGGCCAGTAAATAGGACATGGGACTTATCCTGTATATATAGTCGTCGTCAACCGAAAGGGAGGACATCAGCATCATAAGCATCTTAAGACCCAGGGAAAGCCCTATAGCCGTTCCTAAGCCCGTCACAAAGATATTCTGCTGCTGCAATATCCATCTGATGCCGGAGGTCTTAAAGCCCAGGACCTTCAGGGTGGCTATTTCCCTTGTCTTTTCGACAAAGGACAAAACTCCGAGATTGTACATTACAACGATTCCTACTATGATCGCAATTACCATGGTATAGAGGACCTCTTCACTGGTACCCGAGCTCTTCCTTCGCATGGCCTGTATCGAGCGTTCGGTGGAGACCACGGAAACAACCTCTTCCTTATCGGTAGCCAGGGAAGCGGGAACCGTCATATTGGTAAGCACTGTGCTCGGAGTGAATTCGTTCTCCATCCGTTCATATACGGATCTGCTCATGGCTATGCCCTGGGGGTTCGGAGATATGTAGATAAGCTCTACCTTGCCGCTGCCTCTCCCCTTTCTGTCCGTATTGGCAAAGCTTACTTCGTCCCCTATGCCGACCTTAAGCGATTCAGCAGCCCTCCGGCTGACGGCTATGCCGTGCCTGGGAAGCTTTACGAAAGCCCCGGTTGCATCCTGGAAGCGGAAAAGGTTTCCCTCGTCCACGACAGTCGCGGTAAGCTGTATGGTCTCACCGTTCCTGCTTGAGAGGGTAGCCTGCTTTTCCTGTATCATCTGTCCCCTGTATTTTTTTGAGTATTCATATACCGTGTCCAGGTTGGTATTCGGAACAAAGCCGATCTGATACGCGGAAGGGGAGAGCTGATGGAATTGCCATTTTTCCATCCCCTTAAGAAGCTCGTTGGCTCCGAAGGAGGTAAGAGTAAGAGAGGAGGTCAGGGTTATCCCCAGGATTCCGGCTGCAGTTCTTAAGCGGTTTCTGTTTATATCCCTTATGTTCCATTTCGTGACAAAGTCCAGGTGCTTCCAGATAAAGGTCTTTTCGAGAAAACCGGCGCCGGTGACCACAGGAGGAGCCGGACGCAGGATCTCCGAAGCCCTCTTGGTCAGAAGGCTTCTGCAGGATAAGTAATTGGTGACCCCGGACAGAACCACAAGAAACAGGAGGACCAGGACGACCCTCATGGAGACCCTCATCCCCACCTCGGGGAATATATAATAGAATGTGAAGAAATAGCTCAGCAGGTCACCCAGGGTAAACCACCCCGCGATGGCCCCCAGAATACCTCCGACGAGAGAGACCACAACAGAGTAGGATATATAGTGGAGCATTACTGTGCCTTCGGAAAAGCCCAGAGCCTTAAGGGTTCCGATTATGGTCCGCTGCTTCATAACGATCCTTGTCATCGTGGTTATGATCCCTAAGGCCGCGATGGTGATGAAGAGGACGGGGAAGACCCGCTCAAGGGTCATATTGGACTTGATATCCTGGACTATGGCGTCATAGCCTGCATCCTTCATTTTCGTAGTGACTGAAAGATTGTTCTTTTGCAGGAGCTTCTTAAGCTCCTCCGCAGTCCTGTTTATGAGGCTTTTTTCTTCATTTGTAAGGTGATACTGGTTTTTGACGTCCTTAAGCTTCACATACACACTGTCAAATACCAGTTTTTTCCCGGGATATTCACCCGAATCCAAAAAGGCGTAGCCGTAAGCCCCCCGCTCCACATCGTCGAAGGTATTGTCCACTATATAATAAATATGGTCGGGATTGTCCATTATGCCTCTAACGGGCTCGGAAAATTCCACGTTATCACAGGTGAGAGAGAGTATATCTCCGACACCGATCTTTTCCGCAGTGGCGAAATCCCTGTCCAGCCATATGCCGTTCATTCCGGGCTCAAAAGGCTCCCCTTCATAGAGATGCATGCGGGAGATATTGTTCTCATTGATGAAATTGAACTCTACCTTTTTCTCCTGAGAAAGACGTACCTTTCCGACGCTGCTGGCTCTTAACTCCGCAGTTTTTACCGAAGGAAGGGACTTTATCAGGGCAAGGTCGTCTGTATTGAAGCCGTCTGAAGTAGTCACAATATCGGAAAAATCGGTTTCCAGGCAATATTCATCCAAAGCCACCGCATAGCCTTCAACAGTGGCATCGAACCCCTGGAGGATGAACATGGCAAAAAAACACATGATAAATATGGAAAGGAACTGCACGAAATTGGATTTTAAGTCCCTGAACAGCTTTTTTCGAAGGGTTCTTGTCATTCTTCTTCAGCACCTGAATAATCGACAACCTTAGCTGCTACCTCTTCTCCCACAAGGCTGGCGGCCTCGGGGTCCGTCACCACCTGGGCGCTCTCGGGGAGATTACCTGCCTCGGTGAAGGTACCGTCCTTGACACCGGCGTCGAAATACTTCTTCTTAACCGTTCCCTCCTCACATACGTATAAGAAGGAACCCTCATCATCAGTGTATACACATTCTGTGGGAACCTTGAGCACGTCCTTGGCTTCATCGAGCTTTAAGGTAATATCGGCTTCAAGTCCCACAATCATATCGTCATCAGTATCTATGGTTATCTCTACCGCGGCCTTTGACTTTCCGGCTGCGTCGTTTTCGGCCGCCTGGTCGATCTTTGTAACGGTACCGGTATAGGAGAGGTCACCGAGCTTGATGTCGGCGCTCTGTCCCTCTTTAACGGAGGTGATGTCATACTTTGAGACCATCATCCTGACCTTATAGCCCTTGTCGGACTGCATCTCAAAGACCGGGACACCCTTTTCCACATAGGCGCCTGCGTCAGTGTGACAGGCCGTGATTATACCGTCTGCCGGGGCAACACAGCCCTGCTGGGCCTTATCGAGCTCCTTTTCAGCCTTTCTTAAGGTATTCCAGTTCTGCGCAAGGGTCTGCTCGTCGGCGTAGATCTCCTGAAGGGCCGTCAGCATGGACTGGGCCGTATCCCTGTCGCTTCTGGCCTCTGACCACATCCTTGTAACGGTTTCCAGGTTATTCTGCAGAGTGCTGTAGCGGGCGTAGGTCTCCGGGTCCATGTCCTCCTGGGGGAGGCAGAGGGCGGCACGCTGGGCGTCCGAGATCTTATAGTTGAGCTCCCTTATCTCGTCCTGAATATCCTTGGCATCGTCTGACCAGTCATCGAGCTTGTCATAGTCCTTCTCGCTAAGCTCGTCCTCCATCTCCAGTTCCTTGATGTCCACTTCGATCTTGGCAAGCCTTGACTGCTTGTCGGCTATCTGTGCTTCGAGCTTATATACATCGCTCTGGCAGGCCTTCTGCTGCTCCCTTATGATATAGGCCTTTTCATGATTCTTTATATCGAGGGAGAGTATATTGGTCTCAAGGAGGGCATAGACATTTTTGCAGTTCTCTATCTCCTTTAAGGATTTATTGTAGATGGACTGATATTTTGCCCTGTTTCCCGAGGCCGCGTCGAGGATTTTTTCGCTGTAGTCCACATCGGTGGAGGCCTGCTGCACATCGTTTAACTGCTCCTCCCCCTGATAGGTCAGGAGCTTTTCTCCGGCGGTGACCCTTTCACCGCTCTGCACAAGCCTTTCGGCTATAAAGCCCGGCACAGAAGAATATACGGTGATGGTCCGCTCGCCCTCTACCTTGCCGACTCCGGTAAGGACAGGAGATATGTTCCCTTTCTCGGGCAGCACCACCTCCAGGGTCTCAGGCGTCAGAAAATACCAGGCTGCTCCGGCAACTGCGGCGATAGCAAGCACTATTATGACCACTATTTTGATAATTTTTTTCATTTTCCTACCTCTTTCCTACCAGATAAGCTCCTCGGGTTCCTTCGGATGCTCATTGACAGTTATATTTTCGACGGTGCCGTTCTTTACGGTGACCACCTTGTCGGCAATCTCCTGAAAGAGGGCATTGTGGGTGACCATCACGACTGTACGGTGATGGACGCTGCTCTGGTCGCGCAGGAGTTTCAGGACTTCCTTTCCGGTATTCGTGTCCAAAGCTCCGGTGGGCTCGTCACACAAAAGAAGCCGGGGCCTTTTAGCGATGGCCCTGGCTATGGATACTCTCTGCTGCTGTCCTCCTGACATCTGCGACGGGAATTTATCCTTCTGCGCTGCAAGCCCCACCATGTCCAGGGCTTCAAGAGGATCCATTATGTCGAGACCCAGATCCCTCATAAGCGATACGTTTTCAAGCGCAGTCAGGGTGGGTACCAGATTGTAGAACTGGAAGATAATTCCTACATCCACGGCACGGAATTTTCCAAGACGGGTGTCGTTAAAGGTCGTTATATCTTCATCGCCGAAGAGGATCTTTCCCTTTGTGGCTCCGTCCAGACCTCCGACGAGGTTTAAGAGGGTACTCTTTCCCGCGCCGCTGGGCCCTAAGATAACTACCAGCTCCCCTTCGTCTATGGACAGGTTCACATCGTGAAGAGCCTCATAGGTCACAGACCCGGTAATATATGTTTTTCCGACGTTTTCAAATCTTATAAGCTCGTTTGCCAATGAATAATTTCCATCCTACATATAAATTGATTTATTTTATGCTTGATTCGCTGATTCAATAACCCTGGAGCTGCGGCAGATATCCTCAAGCTCTTCAATGGACTTATTTAAAAATTCATCGGGACGCACCGTGCGGTCGTCCACATAGAAGCCCTTGTGGCCGGGCCAGGGCTTTCCGAAGATAAGCTCATCATAGGGGATGTCCCATTTTTTAAGCCAGTCGCGTAAGACAGGCGCGGTGTGTTCGTGTATGAGCTTGAGGTCTCCCTTATAGGTATTCATATTCCGGGAGGTGAAGAGGATTATTTTTGCACCGTTTTCATGGTAATAGCGGAGCCTGTCCACCATTTCCTTAAAGGGCACGAGGTCGGCATAGCTTTCCCCCTGTCTTTTTAAGGGGCAGAGAGTCCCGTCAATATCAAAGATAAAGCTGTAATCTTCACACATAGAGTTAATTTTAATAAAAAACAGCTATTTGTCAACTGGAAAGACGCAGGTTCGGCTTGCATAGCAGGGCAGAAAATAGTTATAATCTAATAATCTGGCCGGCCGGGGCTGGTGAAACGCTACACCAGATCAGTTTGCG
>CAMNBW010000089.1 GCA_946533525.1 uncultured Lachnospiraceae bacterium | reverse complement strand
CTTCTTTTCCTCAGCCTTAACTTCCTCAGCCTGAGTACCCTGCAGCCTCCTGTCCAGCGCCCCAAGGTTGATATTCCCCTCCTGAACATCGAGGTTCTCTATATAAACCTTGGCCAGATCATTGTCAACGTCGTTTTTAAGCCTTCTTTGCAGGCTTTCAATCTGCAATTGATAGCTTTGCCTGTTCCTCCTGTTAAAATCCTTCTGAACACTTCTGGACTTATTGGACTGCACCATGTTGAGCTGATACTCGTTTCCCACCCTGCTCAGCATTATACCGTTGACAAGTAAGTTTGCCGTTACGATCTGCTCAACATTATCGGCATATTTAGCCTTTGCCTCTATGGCGGTCAGTATTTTCACATCCATGTTGGAGAAAAATACAGGGAATTTCGCCTTAAGACTTTTCAGCTCCCTGAGGCTCTCCACCATTTCCAGAACATCTGCGGCATTCTTTGACAGATAATCATCCGTCAGCTGTTCCGGCTTGATCTTATATCCTTCCAGCTTCCGAATATATGCTTCCAGCTCCTCATCACCGACTTTTTTGTCCGCATCTAAAGCCTTGTGTCCGCCGTTTTTGATATATTCGTCAATACTGTTGTATTCCTTTACCGTTATGTCGGTGGCATCCGTGAAGATCAGCTTTTTTTCTTTCAGCTGCTGTGCTTCTATATCTCTTATCCTTGCTAATTCGTCCTTGAGAGTCTTTTTCCCTTCTTCCGTATCGACAACCCAACCCTGACTTTTGAGCTGTCTCTTAGCCTTTTTCTCAGCCTCCCTCTTCTTACTCTTATCATCTTCCTCCTGTATCTCTTTCGTGGTCTCGTCAAAGAGCTTCTTTATATCCTCAAGATTATAGGGCTTCCTTTTGGTCTTTCCGATAAGCTCCGCAAGCAGCTTCTTATTATCTGCACTTAGGTCCTTCTTTATGCCAAGTACTACATTCTTTGCTTCTTCGTAGAACTGCCTGTAGCGGGCTGCTTCTTCTTTTTCGTTGTTTAGCCTGGCTGCCTCATCCCCTGAGATCTTATTTTTGCCCAGTGCCTTCAGCCTTTCCGTGATTAACCTTGACTTTCCTCTCTTGCCTGCTGCGAGCCTTGATAGTGCGCCGATCTTGTCATTATTGTGTACATAAGCACCTGTAATGCTCCGCTGCTTCTTCGTATCTTCCCCGAACATTAACATATAACTGCTCTGGATCATATTATCCGCTTGCTTTATACGGCCGTTAGCCCACTCGGCACGCGCCTCTGCAGTTGTGATATCATTCGGAACCAGTATGTTATTATCGTCTTCGAGCCCCAGCCTGTGCTGCCACTGTCCCAAATAGAAAGTCTGGCTGTCGATCATACCATTATCGTCCATTATGCGTCTTAGCTTTGTCCTCTCCTCCTCCGTAAAGGCATCGCTTTCAAAATAATCCTTGTAGGTGGCATAAAAATTCATAAATGCAAACCTGGTCACATTCTTCTGAAGGACCTCCTGCTTATGCTCCTCAAAATACTCCCGTGTAGTCTGCTCCGGCGGAAATTCCAGGGTCATTATATTCTGAGCTATCTTATGAAGGGTCTTCTGCATCTTCTCGGGCTCTCCGGACACAAAGTCCTCAAAAAGCTCATTATTGCGCTTTGAGGCTTCCTGGTATTCCGGAAGCACATTCCCGAATATATCCCTTTTGACCGTATCCAACAGCATCCAGAAGCTGCGAACATCAATAGTTCCGCCACCACCGTATTTCTCTCTCCATTTTTCATTCTGCTCGTCTGTAAGCATGTCTCTGTTGCCAAAGACCTTCCTGACCATCACCCGGTTCTTTACGTCCTCGTCGTTGGTATAGACGTAGTTCTCCGACATGTTCTTCTTTTCCACGTTAAATTCCGCAGTCTCTATCTCCTCGGGGTCAAAGAGCTTTATGCCGTTATCGTTGGCAAAGAGCTTCGCCTCGTCGGTAAGTACCGAAGGATCCAGTGTCTTTACGAACTTCTTTAAATTGTCCGAATAGGTCAGATAGTCTGCGAATTTTTTGGAATATGCTTCCACCGCCTTATTCTTCTCATCCATATTCTCGATCTTATTGATCTTATCCAACTCATCCTGATTGAGCTTATCGAGCTTTGCGATGAAGTCACTCAGTTTATTGACCTCCTCACGCTTTTCCTTTACATATGATCTTCTTCTGCCCTGTACTACGGCTGCCTGCTTTGCCTCGTCAAAGAGCTTCTGTGCCTCCTGGGTGCTTTCCAGCATTTTGCCCTGTAAATAGGCCTTCTTTGCCGCTGTATCCTTAAGGTTGGCAGGGATCTCGATATCCGTTCCGTCGGCATAGCTTCCCGAGCTTTGTGCGATGACATCCATACAGTCAATGAGCTTCTTTATCAGGGGATTCCTGAGAATATTAAGGTTCAGCTTCTCCTTCTCCTCGGCGCTTAAGCCCTCTCCCTCAAAGACATTTTCATATTTTTTATAAAGCTCCATAAAGCCCTGTACCCGGCTGAGCTTCTCCCGAACCTCCCAATGCTGTTCGGAATCGAAATGCAGCATGATATTCGCATTGCTCATTCCGTTGGGGAATTTAAACTCTGCCATCTCCTTACCGATACGTATAAGCGCCTGATTGCGCACCTGAACGTCCTCGGATACCATGTCGCTTAAATCCCTCTGATTCTTTTGATATGCCTCCCAGTACTCCACCCTGGGAGACCCGTTTGCATCAAATTCCACCTTCCTCAAAAACTTATTTAGGCTCTTAAGGAGCTGGTTCGATGCTTCTCCCTTTCCATATATCTTCGCCCAGCTTGTCCTGTAGGCTGTAGAAATATTCTTATCCAGCCTCTGCGCATTAAGCTTAAGCTTTTTACGGGCGCTCTCCGTAAGCTCCCTGGTTTCTTCCGGCACAAGGCTCTTAAGCGGATCCGTCACAGTCTTGAGCTTTGCCAGCTCATCCTCATTTCTCTTCTTCTTCTGGGCATAGATACCTGCCACGGTTTCACCCTCTTTTGCCCCCAGCCTTGTCGCCTTCTTAAATGCCACTTCCTGGGTAAGCAGATCCATATAATCAGGCACCAGCCTGTACTTTTCCTGTCTTACATTCGCCGACCTGATCTTATCTGTGGAGATCTTTATTCCGAGGTTTTTATCCAGGTAATCCTGAAGCGCTTTCTCCTCCTCATTGACTAATTCGTCGCCATGCTCATTCCAGCGGTTAAATATCCCTCCTATATCCTCTGCTTTCTCATAGAGGCCCTGATGCCCCTTTACGAGGACAAACAAGGGATTTTCCTCCATCTGATCGTACTTTTCATAGTCAACGACCATGGACTGCAGGGTCTCTCCGGCGGTTTTAAGATGTATATAATGCTCGTCCGAAAGCTCTACTCCCCATGCTCTTATGTTATCCAGGAAGGTTTTCATATCCGCCCCGACAAAGGCCATGCTTTTGTTTTTCCAATATTCCTCGCTGTCTACATCCGGTTTTTCCGGGCACTTCATCTTATCCATATCCTCCGGAGTCAATTGAAGGAGTTCGTTTAAGAACGGCATGATGTTTTTATTTATGATCTCCTGCCTTAATTCCTCCGGCATGTCCGGAGTGGGACCATAATTCATGGCCAGAGAAAGCCCGTCCAGATTCTCCCATTTTCCGAAGGGATCGGATATTGCCGGCATTATTCTGTCTGTATGCTTTTTAAGGACAGTCTTTCCGTATTTTTTATTGTATTCCTCCACCTTTGCGTCTGAATTTTCATATGACTTATCACGTCTGGCATTTGCGTTCTTTATGACCCCCTGAACGTGCTTCGCTGTTTTTTTGGCTTCCTTATACTCCCTGTATCTGGCAATAAAAGCATCAGCAGGCATCTTGACATATTGCATGCCATCGGCAAGCTCCTTCTCCAGCTTGCTTATCTCCTTTTTAGCCTCGGGGGTGTTCTTCTCCCTGAGCCCCTCGATCTTCTCTAAGACCTTTACCCTGTCAACAGCTACAAGGGAAGTCTCCAGACAGTCCCCCAGAGCCTTGAAGGAGATAATCTCCATCATATCCTTATGACCCTCTCCTGTAAGGAAATCCACGGTCTGCTTCGATACCATGGGGAGAGTGCCGGTGGCAAGGTCGATAAACTCCCTGTAGTAGCCGGCATGCTGATTTACTATCTGTAACCTTCTGTTAAGTCTGGTTATGTTGTTCTTTAATGCGGCTATTTTTTCCTCACCCCGGGTCTTCCTTAATTTATTGAGGTTTTCCTTCTGCTTTGCAAGGAGCTCATCTCTGACTGCAAAGGTCTTCTTCATCTCATTCATCGCAGTTTTGATGGGAGCATTGAAAAGCTCCATGGCTTCTTCCTTCTCAGCTAATATGAATCCCAACGTATCCATGGAAATTTGCGCGTCGTCATATACACCGGGCGCGGTATAGCTCTGCGCTATGTTGACCTGCTCATCATTTATATATTTATTGAAGAAGTGGTTGCGGGCAGTTTCGAAATTGGTCTTGCGCTCCGCTCTCTTTGCGTGACGCACGGTCTTGTCCCTGTCCTCCGTCATAAGGGTGGCAGTGCCCTCATCCTCATTTATCTGTACTCCGTGGAGCTCAAGATGGGTGTCTATCACATTACCCAGATCCTCCGCCATATTGACTTTGGCCTGAAGCTTCATCCTTGCCTCTTCATTAAGCCCATCAAAAAATTGGGGATAATCCAGCTTTAACTGGTCAAACATCTGAAGCTTTCTTCTGAGCTCATAGAGCTCGGCTATATGCTTTGACATATAGTCGTCGGTCAGGATTTCTTCGGATATTTCGAAGCTGTTGATGGAATTTACATATTCCATGAGAGCAGGATCGCCGACCTCATTCTCTCCCTCGATGGCCGGTCCTTCCCCGCCTTCAAAATTCTCCGACAGATACTTGTTCATGGCATCTCTCTCACGTATCGTACATACGTCGGCGTTCCTAAAGGTCTTCTTTGCTGTCGAGATTGCCTTTTCCTCCTTCGAAGACCATTTGCTCTCGCGGGTGGCTACTGCAAGCTTCTGTTTGAAGACCTTTGCTTTAGGCCAGCTTATCACCTGCCAGTCTCCGTCTGCGACCTCTTCGGTCTTTATCTTAAGCTTTAAGTTTTCATCCTTTGAGCTGGAGAAAATATGGTCATAATACTCCTGTTCCTTGATATTGACGAACCCTTTGCTCCTCGTCTTTTTGTCCATCATCGCTTTTACGTCAATATCCTTTAAGGACTGGACTCTTTCAAGCTTCACATCCTCCATGTTCTTTTTGATATTGACATCACCAGCGATTGATCGTCTCTGTTTCTGGATATTTACTGCATTGTTCGGTTCGCCCATTTCTTTTCTCCTTTGTCTTTGTTAAAGCACTGCACGGTGCTTTACGTGCCTTTTATTATCTCTTTTACAGGAAACGAATTATATAATAAACAACATTTGGTTTTGCCTAATGGCGTTTACTATAAGTGCCTGCACTTTAATTCGTTCACTATAATAATACGCATCAATATGCCGCTTTGGCAGAAATTCTGTCTCATAGCAAACGACAAAACGAAAAAACTTTTGCCGCCTGCTATAAATTCACATACGCACGAAGGTGTACGACACTGGTTCCGCCCCCTTAAAAAGATACTGTATCAGCTTATAGGCCGTGGCATTCGTCGCCAGCATCGCAGTCTTTGTCTCCGGCGGATATTTTTCCTTAAGCCCCTTAAAGGAGCTCTCTATCATCTTTATCATTTCCTTGGGATTTTTAAGCTCCGACCACAGCGCCGGTATCCGTAATAGCTCCTCGTCCAGGTTTTCCACTGCTATAAAGGCATTTATCTTTTCCCTGTCCAATACACAATAACTGGTTTCCCTGTCTATGTTCTCAGCTGTGAGTCCTCCCTCCGGAAGCTCGAGACCGTCGCCTATGCTCCTGTTGGCCGCCGCCTTCAAAAGCATGTCCGGTGCTCCGTCAAAGGACTGTATCTGCTCATTCCCCTCATTGGAGTTATCGCTTATCCTTATATCCTCCACATCGGTAACGTAGTAGGCAGGGAAATTGACCCTGTCCTGCCTGAAGCCCATGTCCGTAAAGAAAGGCCTCAATGTCATGTTGTCGGGGGTCTGCAGGGTATACTCCGCCTTTATGATAAGATGCTCGTCCGCCTCGTCCAGGATATCCTCCAGTTTCCAGACCAGTTCACGCCCCGCGCCCTTTCGCCGGTAGTCCGGGTGCACATAAAGGGAGGTTATTAAAAAACTCTGGGTTTCGGTATCTGCCATTCCTGCCAGGACTCCCACCGCCACATTGTCCATCACCGCTGCCAGCACCGTCATCGGCATGCCCTTTGCCAAAAGATCCGACACCTCCGGCAGCATCATTACCGACGCATTTTCATATTGCTCTTCCGTTACCGCTATTACATTGATATCGCTCATTTTCTCTCCTCTTGCTTTCTGCTGCTTTATATTGCTCCGTCACTCTTCCCAGAAGTGTGTGGGCTTATTCGTCTTTTCCTGATCGTGCTCGATCATCTCTATGCACCTTTTTCTAAGATATTCCCTTATTGGCTCTCCTGTAAGCGACCTCACCATCAGCGCCTCCATTATCTCCTCCTGCTGCATCTTTGTCATGCTGTAGGTCTTGTTGA
>CAMNBW010000088.1 GCA_946533525.1 uncultured Lachnospiraceae bacterium | reverse complement strand
CTGACCCGGGTCAAGCATACCCAGGTCAGGGTAGAGCGCATGACGGAGACCCCGGAGGATGTGAAACCGCGCTTTGCGAGTGAAAAGCTGATAGTCGCGTCGCTCCGGCTCGACATTATAGTCGCGAAGCTCTATCACATATCCCGCCAGGCGGCAAAGGATATTTTTATCGACGGAAAGGTCTTTATAAACAGCAGGCTGTGCAGCGACCCTTCCGCACCGATAAAGGAGGAGGATGTCCTGTCTGTCAGAGGCTATGGAAAGTTTGTGTTCCGCCAGGTCGACCATGAGACAAAAAAGGGAAATATGGCGGTTACTGTGGATAAATATGTCTGAGAAAGAAGGACTATACGAAAGGAGAAATCATTAATGAATTATCGTACTCTTGGAAAAACAGGATTGAAGGTAAGCGAGATAGGCTTTGGAGGAGAGTGGCTCGAGCGCCACGATGAGGATGAGGCGGTTCAGCTTGTAAAGTATGCCGGCGAAAAGGGAATAAATATCATAGACTGCTGGATGCCGGATCCGAAGTCCAGGGACATTATCGGGAAAGGAATGGAGGGGCACAGAGATAAATGGATAGTGCAGGGACACATAGGCTCCACCTATCAGAACGGCCAGTATGTCCGCACAAGGGATATGAAATTTGTTGTACCGGCCTTTGAAGATATTCTTAAGCGGATGAAGACGGACTACATCGATCTGGGAATGATACACTATGTCGATTCGCAGGAGGACTGGGATGTGTGCATGAATACGGATTATATAAGCTATGTACACAGGCTCCGCGATGAAGGGGTGATAAAGCATATCGGGCTTTCGACCCATAATCCCAGGATTGCAAAGCAGGCTGTGGAGACAGGCTTTATCGAGATGATACTTTTTTCAATAAATCCGGCCTTTGATATGAGACCTGCCACGGAGGATCTGGATTCCATGTTTGAGGGCTACGACAATGCGGATTTTTCGGGGATCGATCCGGAGAGGGCGGCTCTTTACAGCCTATGCGAGGAAAAGAATGTGGGGATTACCGTTATGAAGGGATTTTTCGGGGGAAGGCTTTTTGATGAAAAGACATCTCCCTTCGGCGTGGCCTTTACGCCTCTTCAGTGTATTCACTACTCCCTGACAAGGCCCGGAGTCTCCTCAATCCTTTGCGGCTACGATACCAGGGAGCAGGTGGATGAGGCCCTTTCCTATGAGAATGCGTCGGCCGAGGACAGAGACTATGCCTCTGTCATCGCCAATGCCCCGCTTCATTCCTACAGCGGACAGTGTACGTACTGCGGGCACTGCAAGCCCTGTCCGGTGAATATCGATATTGCAATGGTGAATAAATTCTATGACCTCGCGGTGCAGCAGCCGGAGGTACCCGAAAGCGTAAGCTCCCATTACAAGGCCCTTGGAACTACGGCCTCGGCCTGTATCGGCTGTAAGAGCTGCGAGGGCAGGTGTCCCTTTGGGGTGAAGGTGGCTGAGAGGATGAAGGCTGCGGCGCAGCTCTTTGGATGCTGAGGAACTGTTCAGGTAATTTTTGAGCAGCCTCCGGGAAAAGCTGTAAAATGGCGCAAAGTATAAAGCCCTTCGCATTAAGGATATATCAGGGAGGAAAAAACATGGTTAAGACGATCATGGGAAAAAAGCAATACAGACTTGCGGTTATGGCACTTTTAATGGCTTTGTGCTCGGGCTGCGGGGCAGGAAGCGCTGCAGCGCCGGCAGACACCCAGAATGTACCGCAGGCAGAGGAGACGGCTGCAGGCGAAGAAAAGGCGGAAACTGCTGAAAATACGGCAGAAGCGGAGACTGATACAGATACAGCGAAAGAGCAGGAAGAAGCCGACACCGCCGAACCCTCGGAAGCCTCCGCAGAGCTTTCTGACGAAGAAATGAAAAAGATAGAGGAGGACCTTAACAGCCCTAAATATAACGGTTTTGTGGCTTCGGAATTTGCTTCGCCGGAACTCATCTACTGGGAGCAGGTGTTCTATGTAGGAGCCGGACTTGACACGGCTGCCGTGGACAGGGAGGAGGTCATGAAAGCCTTTATGAAAGAAGCGGGGCTTGAAGAGCTCGATACCGATATAACCTTTGTCGGAAAGGGCGATGTGGAGGCTTTCGTAAAGTCCTGCACCGGTATGGAGTACAAGGATATGAAGCATCCGCTCAACTGGATGTATCTGGAAAGCTACGGAGTTTATTGCCATGCCCACGGAGATACAAATTTCATGAAGGTGGAGGTTTTATCCGGTAAAAGAGAGGGCGACACCCTCACAATAGATTACAGGTTTGAGCCCTATGAGGGTGAGGCGCCTGAGGATATAAAGATTTTTAAGCTTATAGCAAATGAAGGCCCGGATGGGTATGTTTTTGTGTCAAACCTCTGGGCGCCCGAGGGCGGGAGAGAGGCAGGCATAGCTGCCATTTACGATGAGATCATACAAAAGTATGCCACGGGGGTCCGCGATAACTGGGATTCTGAAAAATTTGACAGCAACAACTTAAGCTCCCTGGCAGGACTTTACACTACGACCAGGGGGATAGAGTACGATCCGATGGAGAAGCTGGGCTATGCATACCATGATATAGACAGTGACGGGATCGAGGAGCTGTTTATAGGCGCAAATTCAGAGGGGGATACAGTGGAGTCCCTCTTTGAAGTCTATTCGGTGCGCTCCGGTTATCTGCAGAGGGTTTTAAGGGCTGATGAGAGCAGCAGATATTATCTTTCAAATGATGAGACCTTCTATAATGAAATAACCCAGACGCCTTTGAGGCGCCTTTTGGTGCATCAGTTCGCGGAGGACGACTATAAATTCCTGGCGGATATAGACGGGGTGATCTGCGACGAGGAATACGACAGTAAGGCTCCCTGGTTTTATTCGGATGAAAACGTATGGGAGACCGACGGAGCAAAGCCCATAAGCGAAAAAGAGTATAATGACTATGTGGAAAAAGCCGGTAAATCCTATGTGGCGCTTAAATACACTCCCTTTTCATCCGTTGAGACCAAGTAATAAACCTGCAGCAGGGTACGCCTCGCCGTAATATTCTGTGTTTTAACAAAGAAATGAGGTTCATATGATCGGGGAAAATGATGTTATGATTTCAAATGATCCCTCCGGTTTTGTAAATATAGCTGATGTGGTGAGGGATGTGATTTTGGAGATCAGGTACTACTCCACCTATAATTTTATCGGAGAGAGGATAGACGGATACGAGCAGCCGGTCGCCCTGCTTACGAAGGAGCTCGGCACCTGGTTTATCTACCAGTTTTTCTTCGTTATAGGAGTGCCGGCATCCATAGTCATGATAATAAAAAATGCTCCTATCCTCCTGCTTTTCTGCTTTATCATCGTGGTTTTCAATATGCTTTTCTGCTTTGGCTTTGGAAAGTTGTTGCGTTTTAATCTGGAAGATATAATAATAGCCTCAAATGCCAATATCGGAGGACCTACCACGGCGGCCGGAATGGCCATAGCACAGGGGTGGAACGCCCTGGTTGGACCCTGTATGCTGGTTGGGACCCTGGGGTATGTAATAGGCACCTGGCTTGGAATTATCGTCGGTTCCATATTGGGTGCCTGAGTTGAGACCAGGTTGTTAGTGTAGAGTTTCATAAATGGGGGAAAAACATGAATAAGAAAATTATCGACAGGGTTATCACTGTCCTGCTTTTAGCAATGCTGTTTACCGTGCAGTTAAGTCTGCCGGTTTTTGCGGGACAGACGGACCAGGCCGCTATAGCGGCACCCGTAAAAGAAGCGGGTACTGCCGGCGTTGGCGGCGCAGGGGAGCATATCTCCGTGGATGTAATAAACCATACTGAAGGGTATTCGGCTGTGCTCTACGACAACACCAACGGGCTTCCGACCTCCGAGGCAAATGCCATTGCCGAGACCAGCGATGGCTTTATCTGGATAGGCAGCTATGCAGGCCTTATACGCTACGACGGGAATACCTTCGAGCGCATGTATTCCACAGACGGAATATCCAGTATCAAGTGCCTGTTCGTGGACAGTAAGGACAGGCTTTGGATAGGTACGAACGATAACGGAGTGGCTTTGTTGGAGAGGGGCGAGCTTAAGAAATGGGGGAAGCTTGACGGAATGAGCTCTGCACATACCCGCGCCATTACCGAGGATAAAAACGGGATCATCTATGTGGCCACTACCAGCGGCATTATGACTATTGATCCTGAGTTCAACCTAAGGCATATGGATGATCCTGAAATTGCCGAAGCGAATATGCGGGGGCTGGTGACAGGGGACGACGGTATCCTTTACGGCTTTACCGACGGAGGAGACGTATTGACGATAAAGGACGGGAAGCTTAACGTCTTTATACCTTCCGACAAAAACGTTATTGCCGGCGGTATAGGCTCTATCCTTCCGGATCCGACTTCTCCGGGGAAGATATATTTTGAAGGCGCCGATTTCGTCTTTTACCGCGCGACCCTGGGAGATAACGATAACCTTACGGAACTTGAACCCGTGAATATTCAGCCTTTAACCTATGTATATCAGGTAAAGTATATCGATGGGAAAATATGGATCTGTGCTTCAAACGGTATCGGGGTCTTAGAGGATGGTAAGTTCCATCTGCTGGAGAACCTGCCGATGGAAAACAGCGTAGGCGGTATGATGGTGGACTATCTTGGAAATCTATGGTTTACCTCCTCGCGCCAGGGCGTGATGAAGATAGTTCCGAACCAGTTTGCAGATCTGTTCGAGCGCTATGATCTGCCCCAGACCGTAGTAAATACTACCTGTGTGTGTGAGGGTAAGCTTTTTATCGGCACTGATACCGGACTTATGGTGCTGGATGAAAACGGACCGGTGTCGAGCTTCCCGCTTAAGAAGGCCGTTTCCAGCACAGGTAAGGATCTGGGGACAGATGACCTTATCGCGCTGCTGCAGGATTGCCGTATCCGTTCAATTATCCGTGACAGTAAGGAGCGTATATGGATATCCACCTGGAGAAAGCTGGGGCTGCTCCGATATTCCAACGGAGAGGTAATGGCCTTTGCGCATGAGGATAGCCTTCCGTCCATGAGTCTGCGCGCGGTTGCGGAAAAGGAGGACGGCTCCATACTTGTGGCCTCCTCTGCGGGAGCAGATGTCATAAAGGGCGATGAATTTATTGCTTCCTATGGTGAAAAGGAGGGTATCACCAACCCTGAGAGCCTGTGTATAGAAGAGGGATTAAATGGCGAGATTCTTCTTGGTAGCAACGGAGATGGAATATATGTTATCGACGAGTCCGGTGTAAAGAATATCAATGTTGAGGACGGGCTCCCTTCCGATATTGTAATGCGGCTCAGACGGGACGAAAAGAGAAATGTGGTCTGGATCGTGACCAGCAGCGCCATAGCCTATATGACGCCCGACTACAGGATCACGACGGTAAAGAATTTCCCTTACACAAATAACTTTGACCTCTATGAAAACAAAAACGGGGATATGTGGGTCTTAGGAAGCAGCGGTATCTATGTGACCCCTGCGGAGGAGCTCATAAAGGCCGAAGAGATAAATGCCGTATATTTCAGCCTTGCCAACGGGCTTTCCTGCATTACCACCGCCAATTCCTACAGTGAACTTACCGATGAGGGGGACCTCTATATCGCGGGAACTACTGGGGTCTGCAAGGTCAACATCAATCAGCCTATGGAAAATGTCAATGACCTGAAGGCGACGGTGCCTTATGTGATAGCCGACGATGAGACCATATACCCCGATGAAACGGGCTCCTTCACCATTCCGGCAGGGATTAGGAGGCTGACCGTACCCAGCTTTGTTTTCAATTTTTCCTTAAGCGACCCCAAGGTCAGCTATCAGCTCGAAGGCTTTGAACAGCATGAAAACACTGTAAACCGCAGCGATCTGGTGCCTCTTGACTATACGAACCTAAGAGGCGGCACCTACTATTTTGTAATGCGGATAAAGGATGCGCTGGGAAGGGAAGATAAGGAGATCTCAATTAAGATCACGAAGGAAAAGGCCTTCTATGAAGAGCTGTGGTTCTATCTGGTGGTGGGGGTTTTGGCACTGGTGATCCTTGTGCTCGGAGTGCGCATGTATGTAAGGAAAAAGACCCGCGCCATAGAGAAGAAGAACCAGGAGACCATGACCCTGATACACGAGATAACCGAGGCCTTCGCAAAGGTTATCGATATGAAGGACCGCTATACCAACGGTCATTCCTCGAGGGTCGCAAAATACACAACAATGCTTGCCCGGGAGCTCGGCTATGACGAGGATACGGTGGAGCGCTACTATCGTATTGCACTGCTCCACGATATAGGCAAGGTGGGCATACCCCAGGAGGTACTCAATAAACCCGGCAAGCTTACGGACGAGGAATTTGAGACGATCAAATCCCATACGACACTGGGCTATGAGACACTGAAGGATATAAGCATTATGCCCGAGCTATCAATCGGCGCCAGATCTCATCACGAGCGTCCCGACGGAAAGGGCTATCCTAATCATCTTAAAGGGGACGAGATACCCCGTGCGGCGCAGATAATCGCGGTGGCTGACTGCTTTGACGCCATGTATTCCAACAGGCCCTATCGTAACCGTATGAATTTTGAAAAGGTCTGCTCCATCATAAAGGAGGTTTCGGGGACCCAGCTTACGCC
>CAMNBW010000087.1 GCA_946533525.1 uncultured Lachnospiraceae bacterium | reverse complement strand
CCTGGATATAGGCATATCCCTGTCCGTCCTTAAGGTTTGCGATAACATCCTCGTAGTCCGTAAATTCAGTCTTCCCTGACTGCTCCTGTACGAAATCCTCGGGTCCGTAATAGCCATCCTCTTCCCCAGCAGCTTCCGCCTCCGGAGCTGCCGCGCCATTTGCCGCGGCTGTACCGCCGCATCCCGTCATGAGTGCGCTTACCACCGTAAATGCAACCAACATTGAAACAATCTTTTTTTTCATTTCTACTCCTCCCAGTTCATGTAATATATTGTTTTGTCGCCGGAGCGCCCACTCAGATCAGTGCTTTCATAGACGCCAGACGATTGAATAATATCTTTACCTGCTCTTCGCTAAGCGTAGTTCCTGCCATTTCTGCAATTTCCGATGCCTCGAGTTTCTTTAGCTGCTTCTTTCCCGTATCTGACAGAGAATATAAGGCTTCCTGTTCGGACCGGGTCAGATCTGCCGACAGTCTATTCGAAAACAGCGGAGATTCCAGCAGATCCGCGCAGACATCATTAATGGAATAAGTGTCCTTAAGGTCATAAAGGTCTCCGTTCTTTGCTATTTCCTTTGTATTTTTATCCTGGTGGCGCTGGAGCGAGACTCTTAAGGTTGTAAGATCTCCGTTCAGCCTTTCGGTAATACCGAAGAGCAGGTCGAAGGCAAGTATACGGTCTATCTTTTCCTGAGCTGCCTTCTCTATCTTTACCGGAGCATGCCTGCTGTATTCATAGTCTTTCGACATAACCTCTGTGTAGGACAGGTCAAAGGTCTGCTCATAGACGATACCCTCCATCTCGGGCTGCCCTTCCTTAGCATTGATCTTTGCCTCCTGAGCGGCTCTGAAAAGTCCGGTAAAGCCCGCGCTTTCGGTAAATTGTGAAAGAGCCGCGGCGCTTTTCGCTTCATTTTTCCCCATTTCCTTGAAGAAAGCTACAGAGCCGCTGTGCTCCACACGATGAATCCTGCCCATGGTCACGTCGTGGCTCTCCTTAACGTCGCTCTCTTCCCTTTTTATCTGAACCTGGGTCATAAAGATCTCGTTCCAGGACCGGAAGCCGCTGACATCTTCGATCTCAAAGACTGCCTTCTGATAAAAATGCCGCTTTTCCCTGATAAGGGCAGAGTGCATCTCCTTGATGTCTTCAAGCCTCTTCCTGCCCTTTTCGGTGGCCTTGGCCTCATCTCTTTTCTCTATATACACGCCGCATAAGTCAATGGCTTCCTGGTAGGTTTCAAGAATCTGACTAATGTCATCCTCACTCGGCTTTTTCCCGAGCAGCGCTCTAAGGTCACGCAGGATGTCCTGTACCGGCTTGCGGAATTTACTGCCCACAGAATCGTTCTCTATGCTCTTTGCCAGATTCAGGTTTCTCTGATGGTCTACCGAAGCATATTCGTCCATCTGCGCCCTGTCTCCGAATATCGAAGCGGCGGCACGGAGGATCCTTGCGCGCCTTTCCTCGTAGGTATCGGGCATTGTCCTCATAAGTATATTTTTAAGCTGCGCCAGGGAATCCACCTTCACCATCACATGGTGCTCATCCATGACATAAACTCCTTCGTCCAGCTCATTTAAGCCCGAGCTCCGGTACACCTTATTGTCGGTCGCATTGATAAAGGCCATGCTGTGTGCCTTTTCGTTCTGGTCCGACTTCATCTGGCTGGTGTCGATATGCTGCAGATCCATTCCTATATCGTGGGTGAAGGGCATGAGGATCAGCCTTTTTGCATGCAGTACCTCCTGGGGTGCAAATAATGCCTTGTGCATCCAATCGTCCTGATTTACCATTGAATAGAGGACCGTAGTATCTGACTGGGCTCCCAGCGGCGCCATCTTCTCCCCTTCAATGGTAAATTCTCCCTTATTGACTCCCTGGTATTCCTTTACGTCATATCTCCCCATGTCATCTGCGGTGGAACTCTCCACGTCCCAACCGGGTACGGGATCGTACTGCGTCAGATGGAAATTTACATACTCAACATATTCGGGATAATTTGTCTGCAGCCAGTACTTCAGCATCATGGCCCCCTGGGAGGCTCCGACTCCTCCACGGCTGTGACCCTTAAATACCAGATCGACCTTATAATATTTCGGCTCTCTTCCGTTTTTCAGCTCATCATTCCATTTATTGAATATATTTGTCAGATGCTGAACCCCCATATCCCGGATCCTCTTCCTCGTGGCCTGGATAGAATAATCGCTCAGCCCATTCATATTTAATCCCGCAGGGCCGGCGATGGAATATTTTGTTTTTTTGGCGTATCGCTGTTCCTTCAGAGACCCTGTCAGAACCTCCCTTTCGCTTTTCCAAAGATACCCTTTTTCATCCAGCTTCTCGTTGTAGATGAGTTTTGCGTTATCTCCATCGAATTTGTTTATTCCGGTAACACCCTCATGCTCCTTTCTGAACTGATCAAAGCTGGAGCCAGCTACATCAAACTCAATGACGTCGTGTCCCTGATTAAGCCACTTTGTACCCTCGGCATGGACAAGGTCCATCTCCCTTTTCTCTGCCTCCTGGTCGGTAAGGCTCTTGTCTACTCCGTTATAAGCTCCCGGAATAACCTCGTCGATGGCATCCTTTATGCTTCTTATCTTCTGCATACCCAGGATATATCTTGTGTCGTTATCCTGCCGGTCTTTGTTCAGCTTTTCCAGAGTGTACTTGTCCTTTTCGCGCAGCCTTTCCCTGTCCACCTTCCTCTTCTTATTATCTTCTCTCCGTTCTTTTCTGATGTCCTGTGACAGACTATAATATTCATCTGTTTTATAAATTCGCCAGAGATCCTCGTTAACATTCGCCTCATTCCCGCCTGTATGAAGCTTTGCTTCTTCCCTGAGCTTCAGGATCTTCGCCTGCTCTCTAAGCTCCCTGACCTCCTTAAGGCGCTGCTTTCCCCGCTCTCCCCTGAAAAGGGAAAATCTCATATAGGTATAGGCGTCGCAGGCCTTTATCAGATCTTTAACCTTCTGGAGTGTATTGTTGCTTTTTTCCCGGACGGCATCATGATAGGCGGCCAGCGCATTCCTGACGTTTATCATTCTTTCGCTGTCGTCCTGCTCTATTCTGGAATACTTTTCGTCAATTCCCACATATTTCGGCTCGGGAAGCTCTCCCTGCAAGGCCACCTTTTCTATATTTTTCTGGTTTACCTCGCCGATATTGTCCTCAAAGATCTTCTCCTCCTTTATGCTCTGATCATGAGCAGAGATCAGGGTAGACGTCCGCATAATATCCTGCGGTTGGTAAAGTTCCTCGTTTTTTACTTCAATTACTTCCTGCACGTTTTCAAGTTTCTTTTTTTCTTCATGGAGCTCCGGCATATCTTATCTCCTTTTTAATTATATTATTAACAATTCCTTACTCTCTTGCCAATATCCCTTCCGTAAGGTGGACCGTCCTCTGCCTCGGAAACATACTGTCCAGGACAGAGACCTCTTCATAGCTTAGCGGATTCATTTCCAGTATAGTAGCTCCGCCCATGCTCTCCATAGCTTTTATTGAGATAAAGCTGATCAGATTCACAATGAGGTCGGTTTTTCCGGAATCCGCATAGATATATTCCACCACGAGTCTGCCCTCGCCGGTTTTATGAACAAGGGCAAGGGCTCCGAGTACATTGCCGCTTTTGATATAGCAGCTCAGATCATAATTTATATAGCCATGATATACCTCTTTTAAAAAGCCCTGATAGCCCTGTTTGTCCAAAAACGCATGTAAGAGGCTATGGGCCTTCTCTCCTCCAATGGAAGACAGGGCCATGACGTCCCTGGACATTTCCAGAATATCTTCCTTATTCGGTATATCCGAAAGACGCATAATAAAATTCGGTTCTATACCATCGGCAAAGGAAAAATCCCAACTTTCCAAAAACTTATATAACTCCGTCTCTTCCGAATTGGCAGGGAGGTCTATTGTAACCGCCTGTATATGCTCCTTAAGCATAAGCGCCATGATCTCGACGATAAGCGAGTCCCCGATGCCCTTCCTTCTGCATGAAGGATGCACGTAAAGCCATTTTATCCGCAGTACGGCGGTATTATCCAGAGCTTCCCTGTCTGTGTAAAAGACCACGAGACCGGCGGAATACACCGCGTCCTCCCCCGTCCCGGCCCGCAAAATACCGATCCCCCGGCTCTTTTGGACGAAGAGCTCTTCGGCTATATCCTTCGGCATCATATCCTGAAAGCCTTCCAGGTTGGCTTTGGTAATAAAGCTCACGACGGGAGCCACATTTTCCTCATATTCCTGCCGGATCTTAACGGCATCCCTTAGCAGCTCCACCGCAGTCTCGGAGAAGGGTTCCTCCTGCCTTAGCTGCTCAATAAATGCATCGCACTTTGCAGCATACAATTTTTCATCTCTAATCCTGTTATTTGACATTTTAACCTGCCCTTTTATGCTTTATTCTACCGGACGTGATGCCCTGTAGACCGATTGCTGGCCCATACCTTCGTCAAGGGGGGCAAAAAACCTCTGTACAAAAAACCTGAACCTTTCCTCCACGGCCGCGATATAAAACAGACCCTCAGGCCGGATGCGCTTAAGCACCTCCGTAAGGCTCATGTAGATAAGTCCCGCGAAGTCTTTTTCCTTGTTTTCGTAAAAGGTAAAATCAGCCAGATAGAGCGACCCGTCCGAAAGCTCCGAAATAATGATGCTGCTGTCGGGATAGCCCTCGGGCGTGCGGGTCATAAACGAAAGCTCCGGGCTGGGATAGAGCTCCCTGAAGAGCTCCGTGCTCTCGTCTCCGGCCTCCGTAAAGCTTAAGCCCGCTCCCTCGCTCAAAAGCCGCGCGCTCTGCTCCTGCATGGCAGCCGCGTACCGGCCCTCCTTCAAAAGGCCCTCGAGCTTCGAGGCGTCGATCTCGTAGACCCTGTCCTCCTCTTTAAAAAACCTGAAGCCGGCCAGCCGGAGAACATCCTCCGTGAGCCCCAGTTCATTGCCGGTGTATCTGTACACAAGCTCCTTAAAGCCTTTTTTTGCGGCAAAGTGCCATAGCTGATTAAAAGTCCTTACGCAGACCTCGGCGCCGCCAAATTTAACTCCCAATCCCATATGGCGGACGAGGAGCGCCCTCCCCTCCTCTCTCAGGATGGCCAGCCCGCAGGGCTTTTCGTTTCGAAGAATGCCGAAGGCATACTCACCGGAGGAAGCGTCCATAGGGGTAAACTGCGGTACCCACTCCTCAAAGTCACTGATATTTTTTTGATTTACATTGATATATGAATAATTTGCTGCCATGATCTCCGCTCCTGTTACAGCTCACCAGCTCCACCCGAATCCCGGGCTTCCAGAAGCTCCCTCTGGCGGGTCTCGGCCTTTACCTTCTCCAGTGAATCCCGCATCCTCTGGCGAAGCTCGATATGGGACTGCTGCATTTGCTCCTCTACCTGCGCCTGGGTTTTGTTCACATCGTACATCTGCAGCTTCAGGTTGTCCCGGGTCTGCATCAGGGACTCGCGGGACATCTGCTCCAGCGCCTTGTCCCTTAAGGCATTCATCCCCCGATATTGATCCTGCTGGACCTCCGCCGTCTTTTTAAAGACCGCCTGTTCCTTTGCCATATCCGACTGCCTGAGCTTCATCTGCTGTGGATCCGGCATCGTCATAATGTTGTACCTCCGTAATGATAATTTTTCCGGCTAATGACGCTGCCGGTGCTTCGTTGTTATTGTTATTCCGCAGTCATAACTGTTGAAAACGGTGTGAAGTCGAGCCTGTTGAAATCTCCGAAATTCGACATTCTCTCTTCGTATTCCGTCTTGGGGTAATTTTCCCAGTTGATCCATTCGCCGCTCTCATAGTCATAATCGTAGGAGATAAAGTAGGGCTGGTCCGGATTCTCATATTCGTCCGTCTTGAATGCAACCTGAGGAACGATCTCTGTGCTGTTCGGCTCAACGATGAAGTAGCGCTGCCCGTTCTCCGCGGCTCCGCCGGAGTAGTTATTGCATATCATGCTGCCCGCCTGCAGGAGCATGAAGCTGTTCCTGTTCCATCCGCTTATAACGTGGGCGGGCTTTCTGTCCACCATGGTATAAATATCGTAGAACGTACCCTTGCCCTCGCCCTCTGTTATCTCTCCGATAAGCAGCTCGTCAACGCCGTCGAAATTTGTATCGACATAGGCAAAGCCAAGGCGGTCTTCAGCATCCTTTTCTCCTTCGCCCAGGGCATAGACCATGGGTGTCATAGCTTCGGCTTCAAGCTTATTTGCATCCCAGCCCTCTTTGATGGCGGTAACGTATTTGCTGATCACATCGCCGTACAAATCCTCGCCGTGCATTCCCGCACCCCAGACAAATTCTCCGCCGTCCACACTCTTAACGGTCTGTGCATAATTCTCGCTCCCGTTGTAAAGGCGCGCATAGTTGGCGGGCATATCGTTGTACTCGTAATTCGTATAGTCAAACTGGACATCGGAAGGATAAGAAATGACTATGTCATAGAGCGTTCCGTCCTTTGTGGTGAGCTCTCCGAGCTTGGTGTCCATGCCTCCCATGTGCTCGGAAGGCTCCTTATAGGCTGAAACATCAAAGGCGAAGCCTCCGAAGCCGGCTTCCTTTGACTCCTTGTCATAAAAAGATATGCTGTGGTCCGTAACTATCGTCTCATAGGTTCCGTTCATATCCGCCGGCATCTCGAT